>DASZJM010000078.1:0-9732 GCA_035948165.1 Candidatus Methylomirabilota bacterium | reverse complement strand
CGCTTGAAGGCGGCGAGCACGCGGTCATAACCCCAGCCGTCGTTGCCGAGCTGCTGCCAGCCGTCGTAGTCGCTCGCCTGGCCGCGGACGTAGGTCATGGCGTTGATGGCGCTGCCGCCGCCGAGGGTCCGGCCCTGCGGCAGGTAGATGCACCGTCCGTTCATCGCCGCCTGCGGAACGGTCTCGTACGGCCACCGCAGCTGGGGATCGAACCAGTTGGTGAAGCGGGCCAGCAGCCGCATGGCCAGGGATGACCGGGCCGAGCCCGCCTCCAGGAGGAGCACGCGGACGGCGGGGTCGGCGCTGAGCCGATAGGCGAGGACGCAGCCGGCCGGACCGCCGCCCACGATGATGTAGTCGTAGGTCTTCCGGTTCATCGCGAGGAGCTGACGAGCGGAACGACGGGGATGCGAGTCAGGCGACCGCGTTTTTGCCCTGGGTCATCGCGAGGTCCACGACCGACCGGAGCTGGTCGAGCGAGAACGGCTTGGCGAGGACGAAGTCGACCCCCTTCGTCTGGGCGTCCTCGGACCCGAGCCGATCACCGTAGCCGGTCATCAGGGCCACCGGCGTGGTGGGCCACCGGGCCTTCAGGCGCCGCGCCACCTCGAGCCCGGAGATACCGGGCAGCCCGAGATCCACCATCGCCATGTCGAAGACCCGCGCGTCGAGCTCGACGAGGCCGGATTCGCCGTCGGGCGCGGTCACGACCGTGTAGCCGTGGCGGCTCAGCAGCTCGCGCAGGACCTCGCGGACCTCCTCGGAATCGTCCACGACCAGGATCTTGGCTCCCTGCGCCGCCTTGGCGGGGGCGGGTGCTTCCTGCGCGGCCGCGGCAGCCGCCGGGCGCAGTGTCTCGGGTCGCGCGACCGGCTTCTCGGCGCCGGTGGGCAGCCACACCGTGAAGAGCGTGCCCTTGCCGGGCTCGCTCTCGACCGTCATCTCGCCGCCGTGCCGGTCGATGATCGCGTAGGCGCCGCTCAGGCCGAAGCCCTTGCCCTTCTCCCGCTTGGTGGTGAAGAACGGGTCGAAGATGTGCAGGCGAATCTGCTCGGTCATGCCGACCCCGGTGTCGGCGATCTGGCAGTACGCGCGCGTACCTTCGGTGCCGGTGCGGAAGGTAAGGTTGCCGCCCTCCGGCATCGCGTCGAGCGCGTTGAGGGTGATCGCGGTGAGGACCTGGCGCAGCTCGGCCATGTCGCCGGGCACCAGCGGGACCGGCCCGAGCTCGGCCTGGACCTCCCCGGTGATGCCGCGGGAGGCCAGCTGCTGCGTCCAGCGCGACCGGGCCGACGCGGCGATCTCCTCGATGAGCTGGTTCAGGTCGAGGGGCTGGAACGGCCGGGCCGGGCGGGTGCGGCTGAAGTCCTGGAAGCGCCGAACGACCCACGCGCCCTCGAGCGCGACCTGCTCGATCATGCGGAGGGAGCGGCGGACGTCGGGATCCTGTACGTCGGCGAGGAGGAGCTGGGCGCGCGCGAGGATGCCGGACAGCGTGTTGTTGAAATCGTGGGCGACCTCGCCGGCCATCTCGCGGAAGGCGCGGAGCCGCTCCTGCTGCACCACGCGGAGATGGCTTCCGACCAGATCGTCCAGGAGCGAGCGAAGCTCGCCCATGGTGGGGCTCTGGTCGCCGACGGGCGTCACTGCGGGGCCGCCCCTCTCGCGCCTCAGGCCTGGGGCGCGCGGGGGTCGCGAGCGAACGGACTCGACTTGGACGGCCCCTGGAACTTGTGAGCGACCTGGTTCACGAGGTCCTTCATCTCGCCCAGCAGCTTCGCGGCCGACTCGCCGGCCTCGGTCTGCTCGGTCTTCAGGCGCTCGTTTTCGCCCTGCAGGGCGGCGACCTCCGCACGCAGCTGCTCGACCTCTCGCTGGGTGCTCTCGGCGAGGCCTCGCTGCTGCTGCAGGTCGGCGCGGGCGTGGGAGAGCTGGTCCTGCAGGTCGGTGCGAGCGCGGGTGAGCTGCTCCTGAAGATCCGCGTGCTCGCGCTGCGCGGACTCCGCCACCGTCTGGAGGCGCTCGTTGTCCTCCATGAGCGCGGTGACCGTGCGGAGCACGTCCTGCATCTCGTCTACCCACTTGGTCAGCGGGTGGCGCATCTCGGTCCTCGCGGCGGGTTCGGCCGAGTTATCCATCGGAACGTTTCCTCCTGTCACACCTGTCCCAAGATCGCCGGTCTCCAGCTCGGGCGCTGTCCAGGTGTCGCTCGCGCCCTGACTCGGGGGACCCATTCTAGCCCCCGGCCGGTCTGCCCTCCATCGCAAAGCCATGACGACCGACCTGCCCACTCGGAGTACCTTGTCCGGGGCAGATTTGAGCATCGTCACCGAAAGAGCAACGGCAATGCCAGTGGGTAGGCGGGTGTGAAATCAATTACTTACGAAGAGGGACTTGAGAGGAGTGTGCAAGAATTGTCAGGGCGAGACCCCCTCCGCGTCACCCCAGATTTTCCCTGTACTGTGCAGACGGGCTGCTACGCGAAGTGGCCCAGGAACTCCCGGAGCTTGAGGTACTCCACCCGGGCCAGGTTGGCGAAGACCAGGACCGCTCCGCCCGTGTAGGCCTCCCAGACCAGCGAGGGTAGACGCAGGGTGCCGCCGACATCCGGTCCGGGCAGCTCCACGACCACGACGTCGCCGACCGAGAGCCGACTGTCCAGGGTCAGTCGGACGCCGGACGTGCTCAGGTCGACGGTCCGTCCGTGGATGGCGTCGGCGTCCTCGGCGCCCGCCTCGATGCGCACCGGCAGGCTCACCGCCACCCGGCGCGCCCAGCGGCGGATGTCGCCGGGGGCCACGAAGGGCGCGATCCGCTCGGCTTCGCCCTCGCCCAGGGTGAGGAACGAAACGCCGAAGCCTCGGGAGTCTGGCCGGGCGACCTTCACGAGGATCTCGAGGCGCCCGGTGTCCTTCGGCAGGGTGATCCGGAGCATGAGCGGTGTGTCCGCCTCGATCTCGAGGTCGGTGCTGATCCGCATGCCGGAAAGGCTGACGTCGATGACCTGGCCGACGCCAACCCGGCCGTCGGCGGCCTCGAGGATGACGGGCCATGCGGTCCGCATGCGCGGGAAGCGGCGGCGGTCCTGGCCAGTGAGCACGGCGGCCCTCCTTCTGACCATCGTACCTACCCGAGGGTCCAAGGCGGGCAATTCTTCCTACTGAGGCTGCCGGATGATGACGGCGCCGTGGGTCCGGAGTCGATGCGTGACCTGGGGGGAATTCCGGGAATCGTCCTTGCGTCGATCCAGGATGACGCGAACTTTGGTATCACGGGAGAAGGCCTGGACCAGATGGCTATAAAGATCAGCCTGACCGCGCGCGACGACGATGAGCCAGCGCTTGGCGGACTGGCCGTTCATTTGGTGCTTCTCGATCGACTCGGGCATCGTGTGGTCCTCGATCCGGGACGCAGCAAACCCAGGGCCACATCGATTGGACGAGTCAATTCAGCTACATACCCCAGTGGATCCCCGCGAATCGTGCAGGAAAGTGTAGGCTGGATGACGGAAAGTGTCTCCGCGCTGTTAGACTTGAGCACGCGAGCATGAAATCTCTCAGTTATTTCACGTTCATAGGTCCTCTGGTGGCCGGCCTGCTCGTTGTCATGGGCCCGTGCGGCGCACCGGCACAAACGCACCGATCTCCGGCACAAGAGCCCACAAAGACGGCCACGAAGCTCGAGAAGGCCACCTCGGACGTCATCGCGGCGACGGTCAGCTATCGGGCGGCGCTCGAGAAGGTGCTGGCCATCCACGAGCGGGAGCTGGAGCGCCGGAGCGAGCTTGCCGAGCTGCGTCACGACCTCTACGAGCGGGGGGTGCTGTCCCGCCGGGAGTTCGAGGACGGCCAGCGAGCCCAGCTCGAGGCCCAGCGGAATGTCGAAGATACTCGCCGCGCCATGAGCGATGCTGATCGTATGCTCTCCGAGGCCCGCATGGCCGAGTCGCTGGCACGGCTGACTCCGCTGCCGCGCGGCGGCTACGAGGAGACACCGGGCCTGGTGCGCTACAACGGCACCGCGGCCTGGTCGCTCACCGGGGATCTGCCGCGCCTCCAGCAATTCTTCCTCGCCCGCTTCGGGCGCCCGCTGCCGATCAGCGCGCTAGGCCAGACCGCGCTCCACGACCGCATGGGCTTCGACCACCGCAACGCGCTCGACGTCGCGGTCCATCCGGACAGCCCCGAGGGGCGGGCGCTGATGGAGCATCTGCGACTCGCCGGCATCCCGTTCATCGCCGCCTGGGGCGCGATCCCCGGCTCGACGTCCGGGGCTCACATTCACGTGGGGCAACCGTCGCCCCGATTCACCGTTCAACGCTAGGAGACCAGATCCCGTGAAGCGACACTACTTCGGTACCGATGGAATCCGCGGCGAGGCCAACACCGAGCCGATGACCGCGGCCACCGCGCTGCGCGTCGGCATGGCGGCCGGCCGATACTTCACCCGCGGCACGCACCGGCATCGCGTTCTGATCGGCAAGGACACGCGGCTGTCGGGCTACATGCTCGAGCCCGCGCTGGTGGCCGGCTTCACCGCCGTCGGGATGGACGTGATTCTCGTGGGGCCGATGCCCACGCCCGCGGTGGCCATGCTGACGCGGTCGCTCCGCGCCGATCTCGGTGTGATGATCTCGGCCTCGCACAATCCGTTCGCCGACAACGGCATCAAGCTCTTCGGCCCGGACGGCTACAAGCTCTCCGACGAGGCCGAGGCGACCATCGAGACCCTGATGGACGGGGAGCGGGGCCTCCAGCTCGTGGGGCCGGAACGGCTCGGCCGCGCGCAGCGCCTCGACGACGTGCACGGGCGCTACGTGGAGTTCGCCAAGAGCACGCTGCCGAAGGGGCTGCGGCTCGACGGCCGGAAGATCGTCATCGACTGCGCGAACGGCGCGGCCTATCGGGTGGCTCCGGCCGTGCTGTGGGAGCTCGGCGCCGACGTCGTGCCGATCGGCGTGAAGCCGGACGGGTTCAACATCAATCGCGACTGTGGGTCGACCGCCACCGCGGCCATGTGCCGCGCGGTGGTCGAGCACGGGGCCGACCTCGGCATCGCGCTCGACGGCGACGCCGACCGGGTGATCCTGGCCGACGAGAGCGGCCACGTGGTAGACGGCGATCAGCTCATCGCGGTGGTCACCGGCGAGTGGGCGCGGGCCGGCACGCTGCGGGGCGGCGGCGCGGTGGCCACCGTCATGTCCAACTTCGGGCTCGAGCGTCACCTGGCCGGCCTGGGCCTGATGCTCGTCCGCACGCAGGTGGGCGATCGCTACGTGGTCGAGCACATGCGCGAGCAGGGCTACAACATCGGCGGCGAGCAGTCCGGCCACCTGATCCTGAGCGACTTCACGACCACCGGCGACGGCCTGATCGCCGCGCTGCAGGTGCTCGCGGTGGTCGCCCAGCACGACCGGCCGATGAGCGAGGTCTGCCACCGCTTCGAGCCGCTGCCGCAGGTCCTGATCAACGTGCCCACCGCGGACCGCGCCTCGGGGGACACCCCCGAAGTCACGAAGGCGATCACCGAGGCCGAGGCGCGCCTCGGCAAGGACGGCCGCGTCCTCGTGCGCCGGTCGGGGACCCAGCCGCTGGTGCGGGTGATGGTGGAGGGCGAGGACGAGGCCGTCATCCGGTCCCTGGCCGATGAGATCGCCCGGGCCCTCCAAGGAAGTAGTGGTAGCTGAAGCGCGATTCTGGGAAGCAATCTGCCCACGCATTTTCCAGCGACTTCCTAGCCGGCGCCGGCAACTAGCCGAAACATAAGCACCCGGGGGGCCCGTGCCATCTGGTACAGGGCTTGCCGCAGGGGCAGGCGTGAGCGCGATCTCCGTCATCGTCCCGACCGCCGCTACGCAGGACCGGGCCGCCTCCCTCACGCGGGCCCTCGAGAGCGCGCTGGGCCAGGAAGGCGTCCGCCCGGACGTGATCGTCGTCGCCAACGGGCCAGGCTGCGACCCGGACGTCCTCGCGACCCTCGCCCGGCGCCGCGACATCCGGCTCATCCGTCGACACGAGGCGGGCCTGGGGCCATCGATCAGCACCGGACGAGACCTCGTCAACGCGCCCTTCTTCGCGGAGCTGGACGACGACGACCTCCTCTTGCCCGGCGCGCTCGCCACGCGCCTCGAGCGGATGCGCGCCCAGCCGACGGTGGACGCAGTGGTCACCACCGGGTTCCTGCGCGCGGGCGAGCGCGACAGCCTGAACCTCCCCGATCTCACCCGGTGCGCGGCCGACCCGCTCCGCTCGCTGATGGACACGATGTGGCTGCCGCCCTGCGCGGGTCTCTTCCGCACCGCGACGATCCCGACCGAGTACTTCCGGGCGATGCCCGCCTATCTCGAGTGGACGTACCTGGCCATGGTGCTCGCCCTCGAGCGGCGCATCGCCTTCGTGGCGACGCCCACGTTCGTCTACAACGAGGACACCCCCGGCTCGCTGTCGAAGTCGCGCGAGTACGCGCTCCGCCAGCCCGAGGCGATCAAAACGCTGCTCCGGCTGCCGGTGCCTCCCGACGTGCGCCGGCGCTTGCGTCAGAAATACGTCGCGGCGCTCCACGGCGCCTCGGTGACCGGCCTGTCGCTCGGGCGGACGTCGCTGGCCTGGCGGCTTCACCTCCAGACGGTGCTCTATCCCCGGGGCTGGCGTTACCTGTCCTACACGCGCCACCTCTTCGCGTGAGGAGCGTGTGACGACGCCGACGGACGTCCTCTTCCTCGAGATCGACGCGGGTGACAAGCACCTGATCCTCGACTGGGCGCGAGCCGGGGTGATGCCGAACATGCAGGCGCTGCTCGCCCGCGGGCTGGTCGGCCATACCATGGCCCCGCGGGGGTTCTTCGTGGGCTCCATCTGGCCCTCGTTCTACACGGGCGTCTCGCCCGCGCGCCACGGCATCCACAGCCTGGTGCAGCTCAGAGCGAACAGCTACGAGATCGCGCTGCATCCCACCGGGGAGCACATCAAGCGCGAGCCGTTCTGGAACTATCTGAGCCGCGCCGGCCAGCGCGTCGCCGTCCTCGACATCCCGCTCTCCGGCATCAGCGAGGGGCTCAATGGCATCCAGACCGTGGAGTGGGGCTCCCACGACGAGAACTACGGATTCCGGGCGTGGCCGCCGGCGCTGAAGGCGGAGATCACGTCGCGGTTCGGGCTCCACCCGCAGGCGGGCACGTGCAACGTGGAGCACCGCCGGCCGCAAGACTTCCTCAAGTTCCGGGACACGCTCGTGCGCGGCGTGCGCGCCAAGGCCGATCTGACCTGCCACTACCTGCGCCAGGGCGGCTGGCGCTTCTTCGCCCAGGTCTTCACCGAGAGCCACTGCGCCGGCCACCAGTGCTGGCACCTCCACGATCAGGTGCATCCGGGCCACGACCCGGGCGTCGCCCGGGTGACCGGCGACCCCATCAAGGACGTGTACGTGGCGATCGACGCGGCGATCGGACGCGTCCTGAACGAGGTCGGCCCCGACACCCGGGTGATCGTGCTGGCCGGGCATGGGATGGCCCACAAGCACGGCGCCCAGTTCCTGCTGCACGAGATCCTGATCCGTCTGGGGGTGGCGGTTCCGCCGCCGGCTCCGGTCCCGCGGCCGCCGCGCCTGCGCGACCGGGTGGACGCGCTGCTCGCGCTGGGCTGGCGCGCGATGCCGGGCGCGATCAAGGCCGCGCTCAAGCCCCTCCAGCGGCGGCTGCGGGGCTGGATCGACGGGCCCGAGCGCCTGCCCGCTCCGAAGCTCCATCACGCGCGGAGCCGGTGCTTCATCGTGGACAACG
Organism: Candidatus Methylomirabilota bacterium; assembly: GCA_035948165.1. Lineage (GTDB taxonomy): Bacteria > Methylomirabilota > Methylomirabilia > Rokubacteriales > CSP1-6 > CAMLFJ01. The sequence goes on along the minus strand of DASZJM010000078.1, from coordinate 1,955 downwards.
GGTTCGCGGTGGGCGGCATCCGGTTCAACCTGGTGGGCCGAGAGCCCGCCGGGCTCGTCGCCCGCGGCGCCGAGATGGACGCGCTCTGCACCCAGCTCGAGCACGACCTGCTGGACATCCACGAGCTGGTGACCGGCAAGCCCCTCGTGGCCGCCGTCGTCCGGACGCGAGATCTCTACCAGGGCGAGCACCTCGACGTGCTGCCCGATCTGCTCGTCGAGTGGAATCCGGAGGTGGTGCTCGGCACCGCCACCGCCGGGAAGGCAGGCACCGGCCGCATCCGGATCGGCTCGGAGAAGATCGGCGTGATCGAGGGTGAGAACCGCTACTGCCGCACCGGCGAGCACCGGCCGGAGGGGTTCTTCGTGGCGGTCGGGGGTGGGATCAAGCCGGGCAAGGTGGAGCGGACCGTGTCGATCGTCGACTTCGCGCCCACCATCACCGCGCTACTCGGCGTGCCGCTGCCCGACGTGGACGGGCGCCCGATCGAGGAGATTCTCCCCCGCCGAGCCTAGCGCGTCGGCGGCCGGCGAGGGCCACGGCGCTCAGGCGGGGCCTGAAACACTCCGAGATCCGCCCCCCGGTTCGAGGGCCTCGGGCGCCCGTCAACCGGCCGCCACGCGCAGCTCCTCAGCAAATCGGGCCGTTCCGATATTCCACCATAGACTACGCGGCACGAATGAACCGATGATGAATGCTTCGGGCAAAGAAGAACGCCACCCCATCTGCATCGATCCGCCAGACTAGCGCTCCGACGCGGAGCGGGGTTCCGTCCGGGGGAATGATCTGCAACCGCACTACGACCCCGGCGCGAAGTCGTGCTCGGGTCATAATCTTCGCGCCGTGATTACTGATGTCCATAACTTGGCAGGGATAGCGTTGTGTCCTCGTTTCGACGACCACCGGCCAGGAGACCCGGGTTCGAGGATGCTGCCGTCGATTTCGAAAGTCCTGACTGACCACGGGCTGACGCGTCGCAACTGGCATGCCTGAACCGGAAACGGCGTGAATAGGGATAGTTAGAGTTGGTGACCCCCGACCTTGCCGCAGTGCGCCGCGTCTTGCGTTCGACACTGTCACTAGGAGAACATCAGGATGCTGGCCCCTTCAGAACGGGGAGCGCTGAAGGTGGCCGAGTGGGCGAACATTCGTGCCGCCGCAAAGCAGATGGTGGCAATGCGCTATGTCAGGGGGAGATTCTTGAGGGTGCGGGCGAGCATACCTTAGCGTCATGAGCACCCGTCTCCTCGCTCCGCCACTCTCATTGCCGTGCCGAGCGAGCATTCTCGTCATGGGGTTGACCGCTTCCGGATGCGTGACGAGGGGGACCGCGGCAGACTCTCAGTTTCCGCTAGTCGAGTTTGCCTTCTTACTTTTCGTAGCGGTCCTGTTCCTTCTCTGCACCGGTGTCTTAGTGCTAGTGTCCTCGCGCCGTCGCCGGCGGAAGCTAGCCAAGGTGCTCATGGCCTTCGGCGCAGGGTCGGTTTGCGGGGCCCTCTGGATCTTGCTCGTCGGGACAATCGCCAGCGCCGCTGGCTATGATGCTTTGGACGAGCCGACAGTACTCATTGTCGCGGCGGTAGCGGTGGTGGTGGCGGCTTTTCTGCTTTCGACGCCCGACAGCCTAACAGAAGTGGCGGGGCTCTCGGCGATGGCGATTGGCTTTCACTGTCTAGCGCTGCCGCTAGCAGCCCTTATCTCGTTTCTGGCGGCGGGCGGGCAATGGTTTCCCGCAGCGAGTGCCCGCCCGTCGCTGACTGCGGTGATCTTCGGCACCAGGTTCGCAGGGGATTTTCGCACGGTCGGCCTTAGCATCGGCGGACTCCTCATCGGGCTATGTTTTGTCTTCCTTGGGGATCGCATGCTCCTCCGTCGCAGGCTGCGGCGTCCCCGGCAAGGTTTCATCTAGGTCGACCTGAGGCGTAAGACCGTACTCTTGCTTCCGCGGTTATTGC
>DASZJM010000077.1:0-1981 GCA_035948165.1 Candidatus Methylomirabilota bacterium | reverse complement strand
GACGCCATGAAAGCACAGGGCACGGTGAAGGGGATCCTGGTGGCGGGCAACGACGGGCAGGAGTACCTGCTGGGCTTCGAGCCGACCCGGCCCGTGCCCACGCCGGTGCTGAGCCGGCGCGGGGCCGACGGGCGCTTCGAGCCGGTGGCCGACCTCAAGGAGGCCTCCCGCCTGGCCGCCCGACAGCTCGGCCTCGGCCCCCAGTTGATCGGCCCCGGCATGGGCCCGCACATCTTCCTGTGGAACGCGTTCCAGCAGGCGCTGAAGGCGCTGCCCACCGCGCCGAGCTGGCCCACGTGGCGGCCATGAGCCCGGCCAAGAAGACGAAGGACGCGGTGCGCGCGGAGGTGCGCGCCCTCGTCGGCGGCCCCTCGTACATGACGTTCGACGACGCGGTGGCCGACTTCCCGATGCAGCACATCAACACCCGGCCGCCCCACGTGGATTACACGCCGTGGCACCTGCTCGAGCACATGCGCTTCACCCGGCGCGACATCCTGGACATCGAGGACCCGGAGTACCGGCTGCCCTCGTGGCCCGACGATTACTGGCCGAAGGCGGACTCCCGGGCCGACGCGAAGGCCTGGAAGAAGACGGTGGCCGACTTTCAGCGCGACCGCGCCGCGCTCGACCGGATCGCGGCGAACCCGAAGGTGGCGCTCGGCTCGGCGCTGCCTTACGCCCGACAGCACACGCTGATCCGCGAGCTGCTGATCGTCTCCGAGCACAACACCTATCACATCGGCGAGTTCGCCATCCTGCGCCAGGTCATGGGCACCTGGCCCGCACGCCGCCGGTCGTAGGGCAAGCCTCAGGGACCGCGCCGTCTCAGGAGAAGAAGAGCCCGGCCGCGTAGCCGATCGCGCCGCCGATCAGGCAGAGCAGCAGCGACCGCGCCGGGGTCGTCAGGAGCGCGCCGGCGGCCGCGCCCAGGATCGGCGCGGCCGGCAGCGCGCCGCCCTCGCCCAGCAGGGTGGCGGTGGCGAGGCTCGCGAAGATCGCGGCCGGGATGCGCGAGAGCACGGTCTCGAAGCGCGCGCTGGGGCGGGGGAGCAGCACCACCGCGGCGGCCCGGCTCGCGTAGGTGATCAGCGCGATCACGACCACGACCAGCGCGCTCACCGCTCGCGCCCCGGCAGGGCCACCAGCACCCCCGCGATCACCGGCGCCAGCATGCGCAGGCCCGGCAGCCAGATCGCCACCGCGGCGGTGAGCGCCGCGGCGGCCAGCGCGCGCACCACGTGCGACCGGCGGGTCGCGGCCAGCGAGGCCAGCCCGATGAAGAGCACCGGGAAGATCGCGCCCGCGACGCCCTCGACGGCGGTGAGGCCGCCGCCCAGCACGCCGACCAGCGTGCCCAGGAGCCACGCCACGTAGAGGGTGAGCCCGGCCACCAGCAGGGTGCGCTCGGTGGCGCGACCGACCGCGGCCGGCTCCGCCGCGTTGCCCGCCGCGATGGCGAAGCCGAACGTCTCGTCGACCAGGAAGAACGCGAGCAGCGCGCGGCGGATGGGGCCGCTCTCGAAGCGGGAGCGGAGCGCCGCGCCCAGCACCAGGTGCCGGAGATTGAGCACGAACGCGATCAGCAGCAGCGGCAGCGTGGCGGCGCCGGCGCCGAGCAGGGCCACGAGCGCGAACTGGAGCGCCCCCGAGTACACCAGCACCGAGGAGGCCAGCGTGAGCGGCACCCCGAGCGAGCCGCGTGCGGCCGCGCCGTAGAGGGTGCCGAACACCGCCACCGCGGCCGCCGCGGGCAGGCTGCGCGCGACGATGACACGGACGCTGGGGACGCCGGCTGGAACCGGGCTCAGACCGAGAGCTCGAGTCGCGGCGTGACCGTGGTGAGCACCGCGCGTCGGGACGGGGCGCCCCACACGCTCGAGAGAGTGCCGGCGAGCGCGTCCAGGAGCGCGGGGACGTCGGCCGCCGCGGTCGGGTGCAGGCCCTCGGCGACGATCAGGACGTTGTGAGTGTCTGCGGA
>DASZJM010000076.1:0-8592 GCA_035948165.1 Candidatus Methylomirabilota bacterium | reverse complement strand
TCCGCCTCGGTCAGGGTCCCGATCCTCTCGCTCGGCTCGTAGGCCATGGTCACACTCGATGGTGGCCGTGCTCGCCGCGCAGGCGCGCGATCAGGTAGAGCACGATCGCGAGGTTGGCCGCGACGATGACCACGCGGGTCGGCCGCACCCGGTGAAACAGCTCGTAGAGCTCGAGGGGCAGGAAGGAGGCGGTCGCGATCACCGCGAGGTACTCGGCCCAGTGTCGCCGCAGGAGCAGGCCGATCCCCTCGGTGAGGAAGATTGCGGCGAAGACGAAGGTGCCGAGCCCGATCGCGCGCAGCGAGCGCGGCGGCAGCGCCAGCGCGGCGGCGACGGGGCGGTCGATCCAGTGGTCGCCCGGGTCCAGGTGCAGGTAGGAGACCCAGCGGGTGATCGTGTCGGCCGCGTCGTGGCCGGCCAGATAGAGCGCGGTTACTCCCGCGGCGATCAGGGCCAGCCCCTTGACGAGCTTGAAGGCCCCGATCAGCAGCAGCAGCCGACCGCCGCGCGGCAGACCTAGCCCTTGAGCACGAACTTCTGGAACGTGTGGCAGCCGGCCGGCACGCGCCCCCGGCTCTCCGCGAAGGTCCAGGTGACCTCGGCCACGTAGATCGCGCCGGTGGAGTCGACCGCGATGCCGTGGGGCGCCGCGAAGCTGCCGGGCGCGGTGGCCTCCGGGGTGCCCCAGCGGGTGAGGAGCCGGCCGTCCCGGTCGAAGACGCTGACCCGCCCGTAGAGCGGGTCGGTGATCTTGCGGCCCTGGCGCGGCGCCGAGTCGCCGGTGTGCCACCAGAGCTCGGAGACGTAGGCGCGACCCTGCGCGTCGAACACGAGGTGCGTCGGCCGCTGGGTGTCGGTCCACTGGCCGAGGTACTCGCCGTCGGGGCTGAAGATCTGGATCCGGTCGTTCTCCCGGTCGCAGACGAAGATGCGTCCGTCCGCGGCGGCCGCGATGCCGTGGGGCAGGTAGAACTGGCCGGGCCCGGTCCCGGGCACGCCCCACGAGCGCTTCCGCTCGCCGTTGGGGCCGAACTGATGGACGCGGCAGTTGCCGTAGCCGTCGGAGACGTAGAGATCGCCCTTGGGGCCGACGGTGAGATTCGTGGGCCGGTTGAAGGCGTCGGACGGCTTCGTGATCGTCAGGTAGTCCTTGCCGTCGTAGCCGGTGTCGGCGGGCTTGTCCATGGTGCCGAGGGTCATCAGGAGCTTGCCCTTCGGGGTGAACTTCCGCACCGTGTGGTTGCCGTCGTCGGTGCAGTAGAGCATCTCGTCGGGGCCGACCGTGATGCCGTGGGTGCGATAGGTGAACTGCCCCTCGCCCCACGAGTCGAGGAACTTGCCGTTGCGGTCGTACGCGATGATCGGATGGTCGCCGCGGCAGATCAGGTAGACGCGATCCTCCGAGTCCACCGCCACCCCGGCCACGTCGCGATGCGCGTAGCCCTTCGGCAGCTGCTCCCAGCCCTCGACCACCTCGTACTTGAGCGTGCCCGTCCCCGCCATTGGGTCTCTCCTCCCGGCTCGGCGCCGAATCGAATCGGCGCGCGGCGCTCCGTCGCGTCCGACTATGGGAGAAAGGCGAGGCCGAGTCAAGCCGGGCCGGGCGCGCGGCGGGCAGGGTATGATCGGGCCATGCTCATCGCCCAGATCACCGACACCCACATCAGCACGCCGGGGAGCGTGAACGACCGCTACTTCCACACCCCCGAGCACCTCGAGCGCGCGGTGGCGCATCTGAACCGGCTGGCCCCGCGTCCGGACGTGGCGCTGGCCACCGGCGACCTGGTCGAGCGCGGCGAGCCCGAGGAGTACGCGCGCCTGCGCGCCATCCTCGACCGGCTCGCGATGCCGCTCTACGTGATCCCGGGCAACCACGATTCACGCGAGCACCTGGCGCGCGCCTTCGCCGATCGCGGCTACCTGCCGACGCGCGGCGAGTTCCTCCACTACACGGTCGAGGAGTGGCCGGTGCGGCTGGTCGGCCTCGACACCCAGGTGCCCGGGCAACCCGGCGGCGCGCTCTGCGCCGAGCGGCTCGCCTGGCTCGACGCGCGGCTCGGCGAGGCGCCCGCGCGGCCCACCCTCGTCTTCATGCACCACCCGCCCTTCCTCACCGGCCTCGCCGCGATGGACGGCATGGGGCTCGAGGGCAAGGAGGCGCTCGCCGCGGTGATCCGCCGGCACCCGCAGGTGGAGCGCATCGCGTGCGGTCACGTGCACCGCCCGATGACGCGGCGGTTCGCGGGCACGGTGGCCACCACGTGCCCGGCCACCGCGCACCAGATCGCGCTCGAGCTCCGCCCCGCCGAGCGCCTCTCGGTGGTGATGGAGCCGCCCGCGTGCACGCTGCACTTGTGGCTCGGCGCAGACGCGGGCCTCGTGAGCCACGTCAGCGTGATCGGCGACGAGCGGCCGCCCTTCACGCTCTTCGACGGGCAGCGCTGGCTGCGCGAGGCGCAGCCGCCGCCCGCGTTTCATCCGGCCTGATCGCCCGCGAGGCTTGCGGCCCTCCGGTCGATTTGATAGCGTCGCGACCATGACCCCCACCGCCTCCGCTCTCGCGTGGACCACCGAGGAGGTCCGCGTGGCGGGCTCCTCCGTACGACTACGTACTACCGGGCGCGGCGCGCCGCTGCTCGTGCTCCACCACGACATCGGCACGCCGGAGCAGCTACCGTTCTACGAGGCGCTCGCCCGGCGCTTCACGGTGCTGCTGCCCTCGCACCCGGGCTACGACGGCTCGGAGCGCCCCGCGTGGATGCGCAGCGTGCGCGACCTCGCGGTGACCTACCAGGCCCTGCTCGCGGCGCGCGGGCTCGCCGACGTCTCGCTGGTGGGCCTGGGCTTCGGGGGCTGGATCGCGGCGGAGATGGCCACCATGTCGCCGCGCGCGTTCCGCCGGCTCGTCCTGGTGGGGGCGATGGGGATCAAGCCCGCGGCGGGGGAGATCCTCGACCAGGCCCTGGTGAGCTACATCGACTACGCCCGCGCCGGCTTCGCGGACCAGGCCGCGTTCGATCGCCTCTTCGGCGCGGATCCGCCGACCCCGCAGCTCGAGCAGTGGGACCTCAACCGCGAGATGACCTTCCGCATCGCGTGGAAGCCCTACATGTACAGCCCGACCCTGCCGCCGCTGCTCGAGGGCGTGCACACTGAGGCCCTGGTGGTGTGGGGCGACGACGACCGGATCGTGCCCGCGGGCTGCGGCGAGCAGTACGCGCGTGCCCTGCCCCGGAGCCGGCTCGTGGTGGTGGAGGGCGCCGGCCATCTGGTCGACATGGAGCAGCCCGAGGCGCTCGCGAAGCTCATCGTCCAGTTCGTCGGCCAGTCCTGAGCGGGGGATCCCCATGCACCTCATGTACTTCACCGAGCAGCCGATGTCGGCCTACCCCGCGGACGAGGGTCGCAAGCGCGGGGCCACCGCGTTGATGTTCTCGAACCGCCACTTCGATCCGGTGGCGGGCAGCCGGCTCTACAACGAATACCTCGAGCACTATCGACTCGCCGAGGAAGTCGGCTTCGACGGCATCATGCTGAACGAGCACCACAACGCGCCGTTCTGCATGCAGGCCAAGTGCAACGTGTTCGCGTCGATTCTAGCCGCCATGACCAAGCGGGTGAAGATCGTGCTGCTCGGCAACCCGCTGCCGCTCGCCGACAACCCGGTGCGCCTCGCCGAGGAGCTGGCCATGATCGACATGGTCTCCCGCGGCCGCCTCGTGTCCGGCTTCGTGCGCGGGGGTGGGCAGGAGCAGCTCGCCACCGGGGTGAACCCCGCGTTCAACCGCGAGCGCTTCGAGGAGGCCCACGAGCTGATCGTGCGGGCGTGGACCCAGGAGGGCCCGTTCCGCTTCGAGGGCAACCACTACCAGCACCGGGTGGTGAACCCGTGGGCGGTGCCGCTGCAGAAGCCACACCCGCGCATCTGGATCCCGGGCGTGCTCAGCAAGGAGACGATCATCTGGGCCGCGCGCCAGCGCTATCCCTACATCGCGCTCAGCACCGCGATCGACGCGACCAAGAAGATCTGGGAGCTCTACGACTCGGTGGCGGCCGAGGTCGGCTACACCGGCGGCCCCGAGAACCGCGGGTACCTGCAGCGCTGCCACGTGGCCGAGACCGAGGAGAAGGCGCTCGCCAACGCGCGCCAGTTCATGTGGATGCAGGGCGAGTTCACCGGGCTCGCGCACCCGGTGTGGTCGAGCCCGTCCGGGTATTTCTCGCCGTCCTACCGCAAGGCGTTCGTGGAGTACGCGGTGGGGCGCGGCTCGAACCCGCGGGCCGCCTCGTTCGAGGACCAGATCCGCGACCAGCAGATCATCGCGGGCACCCCGAAGACGGTGCTGCCGAAGTTCCGGCGCCTCCTTGAGGAGACGCGCCCGTCGATCCTGGGCCTCTGGGCCAGCGACGGCTTCGTGTCCAACCAGGACGCGACCACGTGCATCCGGCTGCTCGGCCAGGAGGTGCTCCCCGCGGTGCGCGAGATGGGCAAGGAGCTCGGGCTGTGGAGCCCGTTCGAGGCCAACGCGCCGGTGAGCATCAGCCAGCCGGCCCCGGCGGCGCACCGCAACGGGGCCTGAGCAGGCGGGGGACGGCTCAGCCGATCGCGCTGCGCGGAGTCCGCGGCTCGGTCTTCTCGGGCAGGCAGGTGAACTCGACCTTCACCTTGCCCTGCCGGACCAGCTTGAGTGCCGAGTAGTCGGCCAGGGCCGCGTGGCACTGCTGCCGGCTCTCGAAGGAGTCGACGGCGGTGTAGCCCCGGTCGACGAGCCGGTCGCCCACCTGCGCCAGCTCGTGCGCCCACAGCACCCAGGCCAGCGTGACGACGAATCGCTTCATGGAAGGAATCCCCCTTTTCTGCCCTCCCGCTAGAGCAAGCGGCGGACCATCTGAAAACGCCCGGTCTTTCAATCAGTTGATGGCAATAAGCTCAGAGGGCAGAGAAGCCGGGGTACGAGGCTGGGCAGGCGTCTACCCAGCCTGGGGCCGGCGCCCCCGCGCAAGAGATGCCGGCCGTTGAGCCCGCTCCCACGCGGCGGCGAGCGAAGCCGTATACTGGCGCGCGTGACGCCGCCGCCGAACACCCCCCAGCCAAAGGAGGCTCCCGTGGCCACCAAGATCGTCGTGTCCCCCAGGTTCCCCCCCGCGATGCTCGACATCGCGCGGAGCTTCGTGCCCGCCGGCTTCGAGATCGTCGTGGTGGACGCGGGCACTCCCGAGTTCACCGCCGCGCTCGCGGGCGCTGAGTACTACGTGGGCTTCCCGCGGCCGGAGCTGAACAGCGAGTTCTTCAAGACGGCGGCGAACCTCAAGCTGGTGCAGCTCATCAGCGCCGGCTACGACCGTCTCGACGTGGCGGCGGCCAAGCGCGCGGGCGTGCCGGTGGCCAACAACGGCGGCTCCAACTCGGTGGCGGTGGCCGAGCACACGATCATGCTGATGCTCGCGGTCTACCGCAAGCTCTCCTGGCACCACGGCAACGTGATCACCGGCAAGTGGCGGGTGGGGGACTTCGCCTCGAACCGGACCTACGAGCTCGAGGGCAAGACCCTCGGCATCATCGGGCTCGGCACCATCGGCAAGAAGGTCGCCCGTCGGGCCGCCGCCTTCGACATGAAGATCGTCTACTACGACATCGCACGCCTGGCCGAGGACGCGGAGGACGCCCTCGGGGTCCGCTTCATGCTGATGCCCGAGCTGCTCCGCACCGCCGACGTCGTCTCGCTCCACGTGCCGCTCAACGCGGTCACCCGCAACATGTTCGGCTCCCGCGAGATGGGCACGATGCGGTCCTCCGCGGTGCTGATCAACACGTGCCGCGGCCCGGTGGTGGACGAGAAGGCGCTGCACACCGCGCTCACCACCGGGGTCATCGCGGCGGCCGGGCTCGACGTGATGGTGGAGGAGCCGCCGATCGCCAACCACCCGCTCTTCGCGCTCGAGAACGTGACCTTCACGCCCCACACCGCGGGTCCCACCTGGGACAACTGGTTCAAGGCGTTCCGCAACGCCTTCGACAACGTGCAGCGGGTGGCCCGCGGCGAGCGGCCGCTCTGGGTGATCCCGGAGCTCCGCTCGTAGGGAGACCGCCGAGCGCGTGAAGCGAGCGGGCTCCCGCCGGGCGACCGCGTCGGGGATCTTCCTCACCGGGATCCGCCGCGCGGACGCCCGCCCGGAGCCCGATCGCTTTCCGTTCACGGTGCCGCTCTTCCGCGCGCTCCAGCGGCTGGACCTGCGCGCGCGCGTGACGTTCCTGGTGGGGGAGAACGGCTGCGGCAAGTCGACCCTGCTCGAGGGGCTGGCCGCCGGGGTAGGGGCGGTGGCCGCGGGGGGCCGCGACCTCGAGCGCGATCCCACCCTCGCCGGGGCGCGCGCCTTCGCGCGCGCCTTCCGCTGCCAGCGGGCGCGGCACCCGCGCACCGCGCTCTTCCTGCGGGCCGAGGACGTCTTCGGCTTCACCCTGCGGGTGCGGCGCGACATCGAGGGGCTCGGCGAGGTCGAGGACGAGCTGCGCGGCGCCCTGCGCGAGGGCTCGTGGGGCCAGCGGCTCGCCACCGGCGCGGCGGCCGGCCAGCGGGCGGCCCTGATCCGGCACTACGGGGCGGATCCCGACGCCCGCTCGCACGGCGAGACCTTCCTGCATCTGCTCCAGCAGCGGCTGCAGCCGCGTGGTCTCTACTTCCTCGACGAGCCCGAGACCCCGCTCTCGCCGATCCGCGTGCTGGCCCTGCTCGCGATCCTGCGCGACCGCGCCGCCCAGGACTGCCAGTTCGTCATCGCCACCCACTCGCCCATCCTGATGGCGCTGCCGGGTGCCGAGATCCTGCTGCTCGACGGCGAGACGATCGCGCCTATCGACTACCGCGAGGTCGAACACGTGCGCATCACGCGCGCGTTCCTCGACGACCCGGAGAGCTTCCTGCGCCGCCTCTGAGCGCGCGTCGGTTTGACTTCGGCACCGGGCGCCGCGACAATAGGGCCGTTATGAAATGGCCCAGTTCTCGCTCGGTGGCCCTCGTCTGGCTGCTGGCCTCGCTCAGCCTCATCGGCTGGCTGATCGTCAACCTCGACACCGCGGGCTGGATCATCCTCACGCTCACGGTCGGGCTCATGGCCTTCGAGCTGACGCGCCGCCGGGACGGGACGGGGACGCCGCCCAAGGGGCGCATTCCCGACAAGCCGACCGGCTAGCGGCGCCTCCGCGGCGTCGCACCGGGACCGCTCAGAAGTGGCCGGGCGGGAACTGCGCGGCGCGCCGCAGCGCCTCCCGGACGAGCGGCACGAAGAGCATCGCGACGAAGAACAGCGTCGCGAGCCAGATGACCCACCGCAGCAGCCGCGACGGCTCGTCGCCCGCCATGTGCGCCTGGAGCCTATGCTCGCCGGGCCCCGCCGTCAAGACGCCCGGGGTTGCCTTCCTGTATCGCGGTGGCTACACTACGCGGCATGCCGCATCCGCCGCACGTGCTCACCGACTGGCTGCGCGCCGCCGTCGCGCTGCTCGCGCTCCTGGCCTGCGTGGGCGTGCCGGTCGAGATCACGCTGGGCGTGATCGAGCATCCGGTGGTGGCGCCTCCGCCGGCGGCCACCGTGCTGCTCGTCGGCTCCTGCCTCCTGCTGCTGTGGTCCGGGCTCGGCCTGCGGCGCCTGGCCGCGGGGCGCGGCCTCGCGCGGACCCCGACGCCGGGCCTGTAGGAGCCGGGCGCGTGGGCGCGCTCGCCCGGACGCTCCGCTACCTGGGCCTGGCCGGCACGCCCGAATCCGAGTCGCTCGCCGCCGATCTGACCGCGCACCGCGGGAGCCGGTACGAGCCGGCCGCGCTAGGTGCGGGGCTCGTGTTCAAGGGCGAGCTGGGCGGCGACGGCGATTTTCACATCGGCGGCCGCTTCGAGGGTGACATCAACGTGACGGGCCGGGTGCTCGTGGCCGAAGGAGCCGAGGTGGACGCAAACATCAACGCGCGCGCGATCGTGGTCGGCGGCACCGTGCGCGGCAATCTCTCCGCCGTCACGCGCGTCGAGATCCTGCCCACCGGCGTGCTGACCGGCACGCTCCGCACCGGGAGCTTCTCGGCCGCCGACGGCGCCGAGGTCAAGGGGGAGATCTGGATCGAGCGGCCCGGAGACGGCCGGCTGCCGGAGCGTCGCCCGTGAGCGACCTGGGCGAGTGGCTGAGCTCGCGCGGGGCCCGGCTCGGGATCAAGATCGCGGGCGTCGTCCTCGCGGTGGGCATCCTGGTCGGCGCGGTGTGGCTCTGGCTGCGCGCCGAGGACTCGCGCGGCCAGGCGGCCTTGGCCGCCTCCGCGGACCTCGTCCAGCAGGCCGACGGCCCACAGGCGACCACCGAGTCCCGCGCCCGGGCGATCGACGCGCTCCAGGCCATCCTGGCCCAGCACAGCCGCTCCTCCGCCGCGGTGCAGGCCGCGTACGAGCTCGGCAACCTCCAGTACCAGGCCGGTGACTACGGCGCGGCGCGCGGGGCCTACGAGATCGCGCTCGCCAAGGGCGCGGCCGGGAGCCTGCGGACGCTGGCCGCCTCGGGCGTCGGCTACACGTGGGAGGCGCAGAAGAACTACGCCAACGCGGTGACCGC
>DASZJM010000075.1:0-19351 GCA_035948165.1 Candidatus Methylomirabilota bacterium | reverse complement strand
ACACCGGGAGCGGCGGCAGGCGCGCCCTTGTTCGATGAACCACTCACCGGGCACGCCCACCGCCGCCCCCGCCCCCGCTGCCCCTCGCCCCGCCGCTCCCGGTGTGGATTCGCACAGTCCGACCCGCCTCCATCTACACGGCCCTTGCCTATCGGCGGCGCCGGAGCTCCCCCGCGCGAGCCTCGGAGGGGCCCATGCCGGGTGATTTGTTTGCGCAGGCGTTGAATGGGCTGGCGTATGGGGTGCTGCTGTTCCTGCTGTCGGTGGGGCTCACGCTGATCTTCGGGATGCTGGACGTGGTGAATCTCGCGCACGGCTCTTTCTACATGCTGGGGGCGTACGCGGGGCTGTCGCTGATCGCGGGGACCGGGAGCTTCTGGCTCGCGCTGCTCGTCGCGCCGCTCGCGGTCGGGGTGATCGGGGCGGTGATCGAGCGCTCGTGCCTGCGGCCGCTCTACCGGCGCCCGCCGCTCGACCAGGTGCTGCTGACCTTCGGCTTCATCTACCTCTTCGAGGATCTCGTGAAGTGGATCTGGGGCGGGCGCATCCGCTCGATCCCGCCGCCGGATCTGTTCTCGGGCTCGGTCTCGGTGCTGGGCGCGATCATCCCGTCCTACCGGCTCTTCGTGATCGCCTTCGGGCTCGCGATGGCGGTGCTGCTCTTCTTCCTGATCGAGCGCACGCGGCTCGGCGCGATCATTCGCGCCGGCGTCTTCGACGCGGAGATGACCGGTGGCCTCGGCATCAACATCCACCGGGTGTTCACCGGGGTCTTCGCCTTCGGTGCCGCGCTCGGCGGGCTCTCCGGCGTCATCGCGGGCCCCATCCAGTCGGCCTACCCGTCGATGGGCGTGACGATCCTGATCCCCGCCCTCATCGTGGTGGTGGTGGGTGGCCTCGGCAGCCTGAAGGGCTCGTTGATCGGCAGCCTGCTGATCGGCCAGGCCGAGACCTTCGGGAAGGCGTGGCTGCCCGAGGCCTCCATGCTGATCATCTACGTGCTGATGGCCGCCATCGTGCTGGTGCGACCCCAGGGGCTCTTCGGCCGCCCGCTCAAGTGACGCGCCCGCGCCTCGTCGCCTCGGCGCTGGTGGTGGTCGCGCTGGCCCTCTTCCCGCTCGGGGCCGGCAACTACCCGGTGAAGCTCCTCCAGGAAATCCTCATCTGGGGCATCTTCGCCATGAGCCTCGACCTGCTGATGGGCTACGCGGGCATGGTCTCGTTCGGCCACTCCGCGTTCTTCGGCATCGGCGGCTACGTGGCCGCGCTCGCGCTGGCCCGGAGCCCGGGGCTGGTCTCGGCCCTGGTCCTGCCCGCGGTGGCCGCCGGCCTTGCCGCCCTCCTGATCGGCTTCTTCTCGATCCGGGTGAGCGGGGTCTACTTCATCATGCTCACGCTGGCGTTCTCCCAGATGTTCCACGCCTACACGTTCCAGGTCTCGTGGCTCGGGGCGGAGGACGGCCTCGTCGGCATCCCGCGCCCGGCGGTGCCGGGGCTGGACGTCTCGAGCCTGCGCGGCTTCCACGCTTACCTGCTCGTCCTGGTGGGTCTGCTCGCCCTCGCGCTCGCGCGCATCGTCCGCTCGCCGTTCGGCCACGTCCTGCGCGGCATCCACGAGAACGAGGCGCGCATGGAGGCGCTGGGCTACGCGGTCGACCGCTACAAGCTGCTGGCCTTCGTGATCGCGGGGCTCGTCGCGGGGGTGGCCGGCTCCCTCTACACCCAGTTCAACGGGTCGATCACCCCGGACGCGTTCTTCTGGAAGACCTCGGGCGAGGCGCTGCTGATGGTGATCATCGGCGGCACCGGCACCCTCGGCGGCGCCCTGCTGGGGGCGGGCGCGTTCATCCTGCTGCAGAGCCTGGTGAGCACCTACACCGAGCGCTGGATGCTGATCCTCGGCGCCACCTTCATCCTGTTCGTGCTCTTCGCCCCCGGCGGCATCGTGGGCGCGCTGCGCGGGCGTCTCGGGCTCCGCGCGTGAGCCCGCCGCTCCTGGCCGTCGAGGCGTTGAGCCGCGCCTTCGGAGCGCTGAGCGCGCTGCACCGCGTGTCGTTCCAGGTGACCGCGCGCGAGCGCCGCGCCATCATCGGCCCCAACGGGGCGGGGAAGACCACGCTCTTCAACGTGATCACCGGCCAGCTCGCGCCGAGCGGCGGGCGCATCCGGCTCGAGGGCGCGCCCATCGAGGGCCTGAGCCCGCACGCGGTGGCCCGTCGCGGGATCTCGCGCTCCTTCCAGCGCAACAACCTGTTCCCGAAGCTCGCGGTGCAGGAGAACCTGCGCCTGGCCGCGGCGGCGGGCGTGCCCGGCACCTGGAGCCTGCTCGGCCGCCTCGAGCGCCAGCGCGGACCGCTCGAGCGCGCGCGAGAGGTGGCCGAGATCGTCGGCCTGGCCGGGCGGCTGGCCTCGCCCGCCGGGCTGCTCTCCTACGGCGAGCAGCGGCAGCTCGAGGTGGGTGTGGCCCTCGCCACCGGGCCCCGCCTCCTGCTCCTCGACGAGCCCACCGCGGGGATGTCGCCGGAGGAGACGCAGCGCATGACCCGGATGCTGGAGGCGCTGCCCCGCGACGTGACGCTCCTGATCATCGAGCACGACATGGACGTGGTGGGCTCGCTCGCCGACCGGGTCACCGTGCTGCACTACGGCGAGGTGCTCACCGAAGGAACCTTCGCGGAGGTGAAGGCGGATCCCCGGGTGTACGAGGTCTACCTGGGCGAGGCCTGAGCGTGCTCGACGTCGAGGCCATCCACACCTACTACGGTGACAGCCACGTGCTGCACGGCGTCTCGCTGCGGGTGGGCGCGGGCGAGGCGGTGGCGCTGCTCGGGCGCAACGGCGCCGGCAAGACCACCGCCATCCGCAGCATCGTGGGCTTCACCCCGCCGCGCGCGGGGCGCGTGCTCCTCGACGGCCGCCCGATCCAGGGCTGGCCCGCCCATCGCATCGCCCGGAGCGGGCTCGCCCTGGTGCCGCAGGGTCGGCGCATCTTCGCGCCGCTCTCGGTGCGCGAGAACCTGCTGCTGGGCGCGCGCGCCCCCGGCTTCACGCTCGAGCGTGTCTTCGCGCTCTTCCCGCGGCTGCGCGAGCGCGAGCAGCAGCCGGGCGGCACGCTCTCGGGCGGCGAGCAGCAGATGCTCGCCATCGGCCGCGCTCTGCTCACCAACGGCCGGCTGATCCTGCTCGACGAGCCGTCGGAGGGCCTGTCGCCCCTCATCGTGCGGGAGATCGGTCGCATCCTGCTGGCTCTGAAAGCGGAGCGGCTCTCGCTCCTGCTCGTGGAGCAGAACTACCACCTGGCCCTGCGGGTGGCCGACCGGGTCTACGTGATGAACAAGGGGCAGATCGTCTACGAGGGCACGCCCGCCGCGCTGGAGGCCGACGAGGAGGTCAAGCGGCGGTACCTCGGCGTGTCGTGAGCAGGCGCCCGAGGCGTGGTGCTACACTCCGCCCATGAGCTGGATCGATCCGAGCTTTCCGCGCAGCGCCACCCCGAGCGATCTGGTCGGACGCGTGCTCGGGCTGAACCCCGGCATGATGACCGGCCCCGGCACCAACACCTACCTCGTCGGCCGCACGCATCCGATCCTGATCGACACCGGCGCGGGCGAGGCCGACTATCCCGCGCTCTTCCAGGGTTATCTGCGCGAGCGCGGCTGGCGCCGCCCCGAGCGCATCATCCTGACCCATCGCCACCGCGATCACCTGGGCGGGGTCACCCAGCTCCGCGAAGTCTTCCCGGGGGTGCCGGTCTCCAAGATGATCTACCGCGACTCGGGCCTGCCCGAGGACGTGGAGATGCTCCAGGACGGCGAGAACGTGGAGGGCGACGGGATCACCCTGATCCCGATCCACACCCCGGGCCACGCCTCCGACCACCTGTGCTTCTTCCTGCCCGAGGAGCGGGCGCTCTTCAGCGGCGACCTCATCCTAAACGGCTCCACCACCGTGATCCCCGACGAGGACGGCGACCTTGCGCTCTACATGCAATCGCTCGAGCGCGTCCGGGACCTCGGGGTGCGCCGCATCTATCCCGCGCACGGGCCGGTGATCGAGGACGGCCCCGGCAAGATCACCGAGTTCATCGAGCACCGGCGGCTCCGCGAGCGCCAGATCCTCGAGACCCTCGGCGGCGGCCCGCTCACCATCCCGGAGATCGTCAAGGTCATCTACGCCGACGTCGACACGCGGCTCCACAAGGTGGCCGGGCAGTCGGTGCACTCGCACCTGCGCAAGCTCCGCGACGAGCGCCGGGTGAGCGAGGAGACGGCGAGCGGCGCGCCGTCCCGCTGGACGCTGCTCTAGCCTCCTCGCTCCCACGTGCTCCTGACCAACGGGCGGATCCACACGCTCGACGCCGTCGACTCGGTGGTCGACACCCTCGTGGTCCGCGACGGGCGCGTCGCCTTCGCGGGCCGGCGCGCCGACGTCAACCCGGCCGCGCGCGAGGCCGTCCTCGATCTCGCGGGCCGCACCGTGCTGCCCGGTCTGGTCGACGGGCACGGCCACCTCATGCTGCTCGCCCGCGCGCGCCTCGAGCTGGACCTGGCCGCTGCGCGCTCCGAGGACGAGATCGCCCGCGCGGTGGCCGCCGCCGCGTCGCGGCTCCGTCCCGGGGAGTGGATCGCCGGCCGCGGCTGGGACCAGACCCGCTGGCCGGGCCAGGGTTTCCCCACGCGCGCTTCGCTCGATCGCGCCGCGCCCGCCCACCCGGTGGCGCTGGTGCGCGTCGACGGCCACGCCACGTGGGCCAACGGCCCCGCGCTCGAGCGCGCGGCCATCGGGCGCCACTCCGCCGATCCGGCGGGCGGCCGCATCGTGAAGGACGAGCGCGGGGAGCCCACCGGGATCCTGATCGACCTGGCCCAGGACCTGATCCGCGCCCTGGTGCCGCCGCCGTCCGAGGAGCGCTTCGACGCCGCGGTGGAGGCGGTGATCGCCGAGTGCCTGGCCAAGGGGCTCACCGGCGCGCACGAGCCCGGGCTCGATCTGGGCGCGGTCGCTTCCTACACCCGCCTGATCGGGCGTGGCCGCTTTCCGTTCCGGGTCTTCGCCGCGCTCTCCGGCAAGAAGGCGTGGGGACAGTACCGCGAGCGCGGCCGTCCCGAGTCGATCGGCGACGGCCAGCTCACGGTGGGCGCGATCAAGCTCTGGCTCGACGGAGCGCTCGGCTCCCGCGGCGCCGCGCTGCACGCGCCCTACTGCGACGACCTCGCCAACACCGGCCTGGTCCTCGTGCCCCCCGAGGAGGTGCTGCGCCTCACCCGCGAGGCGGCCGCGCTCGGCTTCCACGTGTGGGTGCACGCCATCGGCGATCGCGCCAACACCCTGGTCCTCGACGTGTTCGAGCGGGTGCTCGCCGACGGCGGACCCCGGCCGCGCCTGCGCGTCGAGCACGCCCAGATCCTGGCCCCCGCCGACATCCCGCGCTTCGCCCGCCTGGGGGTGGTGCCGAGCATGCAGCCCACGCACTGCACCTCCGACATGCGATGGGCGGAGGAGCGCCTCGGGCCGGAGCGGCTCGCGGGCGCCTACGCCTGGCGCTCGGTGCTCGACTCGGGCGCCTACGTGGCGGGCGGCTCGGACTTCCCGGTGGAGGACGCGAATCCCTTCCACGGCATCCACGCCGCGGTCACGCGCGCCCCCCGCGAGGGTCCCGATCCGGGCTGGCAGCCCGCGCAGCGCATGAGTCGTGAGGAGGCGGTGCGCGCGTTCACCATCTGGAACGCGCGATCGATCGGCCGCGAGGCGGAGCTGGGCTCGCTCGAGCCGGGCAAGCGCGCCGACCTGATCGCGCTCTCCGAGGACGTGTTCGCGTGCGCCCCCGAGCGCATCGCCGACATCGCGCCGGTGCTCACCCTGGTGGGCGGCGCGGTGGCGCACGCCGATCAGGAGGTGGGGGCGAGCCTCCCGACCAGCTGGCGCAGCTCCGGCGTCTCGACGTCGGACACCAGCGCGTAGCCCAGCTCGCCCTCGCGCCACACGATCGCGTTGAAGCCCCGCGACGCGGTGACCTGCGCCCGCACCGCGCCGATCGTCTCGAGCCCGCGGCGGCTCCACGGGAGGCCGTCGGCCTGGAAGACGAGCAGGGTGATCGCGTGCAGCCTCCGGTGGAACACGAAGACCGCCGCCTTGCGATCGAGGTAGTAACCGATGGCGCCGCCCCGCAGCGGGAAGTCGTCGTCGCCCAGGAAGCGCACCACCGGCGCGAAGTCGAGGCGCCCCTCGAACCACGGCTTGACCTGGTGCATGCCGCCGCTCTCGATGTCGAGCGGATGCTGGCTCGAGAGCAGCCGCAGGTGGTCGTTCACCGCCTCGGTGACCATGACCTGGCCCCGGTCGGGCCCCGGGTAGTAGAGCGGCAGCGCGGCGAGCACCAGCACCGCCATCGCGAGGGCGGGGACCAGCAGACGGCGCCAGGCCCACCCGCGGGGTCGCGCGGGCTCGTCCATCGGCACAGCGGGCGGCACGGCGGGCGACGCGGTGGGCCACGCGGCGGCCAGCCGGCGCTTGAGCGCGAGGGGGGCCGCGTGCGAGGGCAGGCGGTGCTCGAGCGCCTCACTCAGGAGCGCGTCGGCCGCCTCCTCGTGGGTGCAGGCCTCGCAGCCGGCCACGTGGCCCCGGAGCGCCTCGCGCCCGTCGGCGGGCAGGCGGCCGCGCTGGGCGTCGAGCAGGAGCGCGCGCGCCTCGTCGCAGGTCATCGCGCGTAGTCCCGGAGCTTCTCGCGCAGGGCCGCGCGGGCGCGCGCGAGGCGCGACTTCACGGTGCCGACCGCGCAGCCGACCACCTGGGCGACCTCGACCTCGGTGAGCCCCTCGAGGTCCAGCAGGATCACGGTGCGCGCCTCCTCCGACAGGCTCGCGAGGGCGCGCTCGATCTCCTCGCCGACCACCTTGCGCAGCCGGTCCAGCTCGACGTCACCCAGGAGCCACTGGGCCGGCTCCGCACTTGGCGCGGTGGGGGCCACCGTGTCGAGCCCGCCCACCGTGGGGTTGTGGCGCTCGTGGCGGTACTGGCTGAGGAACGTGTTGCGCAGGATGCGGAAGAGCCACGCCTTGAGATTGGTCCCCGGGGTGAACTGGTGCGCGGCCGAGAGGGCCCGCGCGTAGGTCTCCTGCACGAGGTCCTCCGCGTCGGTCGGGCTCCGGGTGAGGTAGCGGGCGAGGTTGTAGAGCGTGTCCGCGTACGCCAGGGCTTCGCGCCCGAGCGCGCCGACCTGGGCCTGCGGCTCGCCTGCCATGCCGAGATCATAGACTCCGTTCACGTGCTTCCGCCATCCACGGATGGCTTCGTCCTCCGTAACGCCTGAAGCCCCGGATCGTTCCACGGAACGATCCGCCCAGGCCCGCGTTGGCCACGGCGAGGAGGAACTGATCATGAAAGCATTGCTCGCAGCGGCGGCCCTCTTGCTGGCCTGGCCGGCGGTGGCGCCGGCCCAGATGCCGGCCCACCTGCCGGCCCGGATGTCAGCCCAGACCGAGGGCGCGCAGGTCGAGATCCGGGCCCACGGGTTCAGCACGCCCACGGTGACCGTGAAGGCCGGGACCACCGTCACCTGGATCAACCACGACGACGACGCCCACACCGTGACGTCGACCGTCAACGCCTTCCGCTCGCCGGGCCTCGACACCGACGAGACGTTCGCCCACACCTTCACGACGCCCGGCACCTACGAGTACTACTGCACGCTGCACCCCCTGATGACCGGCAAGGTGATCGTCACGCCGGAGAGGAGCTGAGCATGAGCGACGGACACGAGGTGGATCGGCGGGGCTTCCTGCAGTGCATGGCGTGGACCGGCACCGGCCTCATCTGGTCGGTGGTGGGCGGGGTCCCGCGCTCGCGCGCGTTCGGGCCCGGCCAGGCCGAGGCGCAGTCGGGTGAGAGCTTCAGCTTCGTGCAGATCAGCGACACCCACATCGGCTTCAAGGGCGCGGCGAACCCGGACGCGCTCGGCACCTTCGAGGCCGCCATCGGGCGGATCAAGGCGCTCGACCCGAAGCCCGCGTTCCTCATCCACACCGGCGACATCACCCACGCCCAGAAGCCGGGCGCCTTCGACACGGTGAGCGAGGCCCTCAAGGGCGTCGGGGTGGAAAAGACGTTCTACGTCCCCGGGGAGAACGACGTCTTCGCGGACGGCGGCACCGAGTACCTCAACCGCTTCGCGGTGGGCGGGCCCGGGCGCGGCTGGCAGACCTTCGACTACCGCGGGGTCCACTTCGTGGGCCTCGTCAACGTGCTCAACTTCAAGGCGGGCAAGCTCGGCAGCCTGGGCCCGGAGCAGCTCGAGTGGCTCGAGCGCGACCTGGCCCCGCTCGCGAGCAGCACCCCGGTGGTGGTGTTCGCGCACGTCCCGCTGTGGGCGGTCTATCCGGAGTGGGGCTGGGTCACCGACGACGGCACGCAGGCCCTGGCCTATCTCAAGCGCTTCGGCTCGGTGACCGTGCTCAACGGCCACATCCACCAGATCATGCAGAAGGTGGAAGGCAACGTGACGTTCCACACCGCGCGCTCCACCGCGTTCCCGCAGCCCGCTCCCGGCGTCGGGCCGGGGCCGGGCCCGATCAAGGTGCCGGTGGAGGAGCTGCGCGGTGTGCTGGGCGTGCGCGAGGTCCGCTACGCGCCCGGGCAGAGCCGCCTCGCGGTGGTCGACACCTCGCTGGCGTGAGGCGGGGCTAGAAGCGGAGCAGCACGAGGAAGCTGCCGGTGGCGAGCAGGTTGCTGCCCGCGTGCGCGAGCATGCCGGGCAGCAAGCTGCGCGTCCGCTGGTAGCCGAGCGCCCACACCATGCCGCTCCAGGTGACCGCGGCGAAGCCCTGCACGCCGTAGCCGTGCGCGAACGCGAAGATGGCGGCGCTCAGCAGCGCGGCGAGCCAGGCGGGGAGCCGCAGACGCAGGGTGGGGAAGAGCAGGCCCCGGAACGCGAGCTCCTCGAAGATCGGCGCCCACACCACCCCGTCCAGGGTGCCCGCCATCACCGCGGTCGGCGGTCCCCAGAGGAACTCCTCGAGGAAGCCGTCGGCCCAGTGCGAGCTGACCCCGAGAGCGCTCAGGCCGAGGTAGAGCAGGCTCTCCCCGGCCATGGAGACGGCGAGGAGCACGAGCCCCCAGCCGAGCAGGCGCGCCACCCGCCCGGGTCGCAGCCGCAGGCCGAACGTGTCGCGCACCGTGAGGCCGCGCGCGTGGAGGTAGCGGCGGGCCCACCAGAGCGTCGGCAGACCGCCGACCAGCCCCATGACCGCGGTGACCGGCGGCATGCGCGGCACCAGCAGCACCACCGCGGCCGGGATCAGCAGGTAGGCGAACGCGGCCCGGAAGAAGAGGCCGACGCCGTCCGCGCCCCGCCAGGGCGGAGGCAGCGGCGCGTCGGCGAGGCGCGGGTCGTGGCGGAAGGTACTCAGGCGCAGCGCCACCACCACGCTCAGGGCCAGGACCGCGGCGGCGAGGGCGGTGAGCGCGCGGACCCGCGTCAGCATCGAGCGGGCGCGCCCGTCGATGGCGGCCTCGGCCTGGGTCTGCAGCGGCTGATCGTCCACCCGGCTGGCCACGCGGCGCACGAGGGTGTCGGTGAACCAGTCCGCGGGCAGCTCGCGCCGGATCTCCTCCGCGATCGTGGTGGCCTCCTCGGACGAGGGCGCGTCCAGATAGGCCGCCTCGAGCCAGCGCGCGTACTGGGCGCCCTCCCCTTCGGTCCCGTCGAGGGCCTCGATGATGCCGGCGGCCCGCTCGAGCAGCCCGGCCTCGCCGAGCAGCACCACCAGGTCGAGATCGCCGCGGGCGGAGCGCTGGTCCTCGTCGAACTCGTCGAAGCGCGCGATGGCGTCGTCGAAGCTCTCCGGATCCGAGCCGGTCAGCTCGTAGAGCCGGCGCTCCCAGCGGGCGGCGTGCTCGAAGGACTGGCGAAGGTCCATCTCGCGCGAGACCAGCCGCTCGAGCGATTCCTCGCCGTGCTCGAGGTTCGCGAGGGGCGAGCCCCAGCTCACGTAGAAGAACGCGACCAGCGCGGCGGTGAACAGCGCGTAGACCGCGGTGACCCACGGGGAGAAGTGGCGGGTGGGAGCCGAGGGCGCGGGGGCCGCGGGCGCCTCGGCGGCGGCGGACGGATCCAGGAGAGACGCGGGCGCGTCGGGGATCGACGCGGGCGGGGCTCCCTCCTCGGGCGGGGTTAGGATTTGCGGGCCGCGGCCACGAGGGCGGCGAAGAGACGCCGGGCCGGCTCCGAGTGGCCCACCAGCTCCTCCGGATGCCACTGCACCCCGAGCACGAAGCGCGCGGGGTCGTCGAGCTCCGCGCCCTCGACGAGCTGATCGGGCGCCCACGCCACCGCGGTGAGCCCGCGCCCGAGACGCCGGATCGCCTGGTGGTGCATGCTGTTGACCTCGAGCTCGTCGGCGCCGAGGGTCTCGGCGAGGCGGCTGCCCGGCGTGACCTTCACCTTGTGGGTGGGCTGGTCGCGCGGCTCCTTCTGGCTGTGCGGGATCTGCGTCCCCGGATCGGTGCCCACGTCCTGGTAGAGGCTGCCGCCGAGGGCCACGTTCAGCACCTGGAGGCCGCGACACACCGCGAGGACGGGCCGGCCCCGCTCGAGGGCCACGTGGAGCACCGCGGTCTCGAGCGTGTCGCGCGACGGGGCCACGTCGTAGAGGGCGGCGTGCGGCGCCTCGCCGAAGAGCGCGGGGTCGACGTCACCGCCGCCGGTCAGCAGGAGGCCGTCGAGATCGGCGGTGAGCCGCCGCATGGACGCGGGCGAGAGCTGGGGCGGCAGCGCCACCGGCACGCCGCCGGCCTGCTGCACCGCGTGCAGGTACGTGGAGTTCACGAAGGCGCGCTCCGGATGGGCGCCCACCGTGATCGACGTGCTCACTCCGATGAGGGGCGCGCCGCGTTTCATGTGGTCATGCTACCACGGTTGCGGGCGCCCCCGCCGCGACCGCGCCCCTATGCTAGGATACCGGGCATGACACTCGACTCCGCGCAATACCAGCGCAGCGCTGCGCCGGCGGGCTCGGGCCCGATGACGCAGGTGATGGGGCGGAAGTGGATGGTGGCGGCGGGGCATCCGCTCGCGGCGCAGGCGGCCGCGGGCGTGCTCGCCACCGGGGGCAACGCGATCGACGCGGGCGTGGCCGCGGGCCTCATGCTGGGGGTCGTGCACCCCGACATGGTGAGCTTCGCGGGCGTCGCCCCGATCCTCGTCCACCTGGCCTCGACCGGTGAGACCTACGAGGTCTCGGGCGTGGGGCCGTACCCGCGCCGCGCGAGCGCGGAGTACTTCCGCACCAAGCACGGCGGCGACATCCCGATCGGCCTGCTGCGCACCGTGGTGCCGTCCTCGCCCGATTCCTGGTGCGTGGCGCTCGAGCGCTGGGGCACCCGGTCGTTCGCCGAGGCGGTGGCCGGCGCGCTCGAGTGCGCGGAGCACGGCTTCCCGACGTCGGCCTTCTCGGCCTCGATCATGGCGAGCAACGCGGAGCGCTACAAGCGCTTCCCGACCTCCGCCGCCATCTTCCTGCCCGGCGGCCGGCCCCACGCGGCCGGCCAGCTCTTCGTGCAGGCCGAGCTGGCCGCCACGATCAAGGAGAT
Organism: Candidatus Methylomirabilota bacterium; assembly: GCA_035948165.1. Taxonomy (GTDB): domain Bacteria; phylum Methylomirabilota; class Methylomirabilia; order Rokubacteriales; family CSP1-6; genus CAMLFJ01. Next base: position 7,765 of record DASZJM010000075.1, on the reverse strand, counting down.
GGTGGCGGCCGAGCAGCAGGCGCGCGGCCGCGGCCGCGCCGGCGCGATCCGCGCGGCGCGCGACGCGTTCTACAAGGGCGACATCGCCGGGCGCATCGCCGACTACCACGCCCGCGAGGGCGGCCTGCTCACCCGGGAGGACCTCGCCGAGTTCCAGGCCGAGGTCGCGCCCGCGCTCCGCACCACCTTCCACGACTACGAGGTGGCCGCGTGCGGCTTCTGGTGCCAAGGCCCCGTCTTCCTCCAGATGCTGAACCTGATCGAGGCGTACGACTGGCCCGCCTTCGGCCACAACACCCCGCGCGGCCTGCACCTCCTGGTGGAGGCGATGAAGCTCGCCTTCGCCGATCGCGAGGCCTACTACGGGGATCCGCGCTTCGTGAAGGTGCCCGCGGAGGCGTTGCTCTCCAAGGCCTACGCCGAGCTGCGGCGCGGCCTGATCCGCGAGGACCGCGCGTGGCCCGACATGCCTCCCGCGGGCGACCCGGAGGGCAAGGCGGCGGTGCGCAACGGCCACGGCGCCGGGTCGCCGGTCGGGGCACCGTCGCGCGCGGGCACGCTCGACACCTCGTACGTCTCGGTGATCGACGCGGAGGGCAACGCCTTCTCGGCCACGCCCAGCGATCCGGGCGGGGTGGACTCCCCGGTGATCCCCGGCGTGGGCTGCGTCGTCTCGCCGCGGGGCTCGCAGGGCTGGCTCGTCCCCGGCCACGCGAGCGAGGTGATGGGCGGCAAGCGGCCGCGGCTCACCCCCGCGCCCTCCCTGGTGCTGCGCGACGGCCGCGCGTTCATGGCCTTCGGCACGCCGGGCGGCGACGTGCAGCAGCAGGCGATGCTGCAGGTGCTGCTCAACATCACCGCGTTCGGCATGGCCCCGCAGCAGGCGGTGGAGGCGCCGCGGCTGGCCACCCGCTCGTTCCCCGACTCCTTCTGGCCCCACGCCAATTCTCCCGGCCGCCTGGACGTCGAGGCGCGCATCGCTCCCGAGACGCGGGCGGCGCTGGCGAGCCTCGGGCACGTCATCACCGACTGGCCCGACTACGACTGGCGGGCCGGCGCGGTCTGCGCCTCGGTGGTCGGCAAGGACGGAGTCCGGCTCGGGGGAGCCGACCCGCGCCGCGGCGCCCACGCCATCGGGTGGTAGCGGCGCGACTCCGCGCCTGGTGGTGCGGCCCCGGCAGCTCGCGCTCGTAGGTCTCCTCGCGCTGGGCGTGCTCGCGGCCGCGGCGCGCCCCGGCACGGCCCAGCCCACGCTCCCGCTGCCTCCGGAGCTGCCGGGCAAGGAGCGCCACCGGCTCGAGGGGATCGTCAAGCGCGCCTTCGCGTCGACCCAGGTGACCTTCGAGCCCTACGCGGTCCGCCCCGAGATCTTCGAGTACCTGCTCGATCACCCCGAGTTCGCGAGCCACGTGACGCGCGCGCTGCGGGCCGCCCGCTACAAGATCTGGCGCGAGGGCGACGCACTCTGGCTCGACGACGGCTGGGGCGTGCGCGGCACCTTCGCGGTGGTCTACGCGGAGCCGGGCCTGCGCCTGATGCACGCGCAGGGCGCCTACCAGTCCGCGCTGCCCGACATCAAGGGCCGCGCGGTGGTGGCGCTCGCCTACAAGTTCCAGCCCGCCGCCGCGCCGGCCCGGCCGCAGGTGATCACCACCGTGACCTCGTTCGTACAGATCGACAACACGGTTGTCCGGGCCATCGGGCGCATGGGCGGCCCGCTCGTGCAGAAGAAGGCCGACCGCGAGGCGCGGCAGCTCCTGAAGGTATTCGCCCGGGTGAGCCGGGCCATCGAGGACAACCCGGCCGACGTCTACGCGCGGATCAGGGAGCGCCCCGACGTGCCGAAGGCGGAGCTGGAGGAGTTCCGGAAGCTGCTGCGCGTGCCGTGAGGGAACGTCAACCGGAAGGAGAGACGCGATGACAGCGATATCTGGGCGCACGGTACTGATCACCGGCGCGGCGCGCGGCATCGGGGCGGCGTGCGCGCGGCGGCTGGCGGGGGACGGGGCGAAGCTCGTGCTGGCCGACGTCGACGGCGCGGGGGTGGAGAAGCTCGCGGTCGAGCTGGGCCAGGTCGCGGTGCGCGCCGACGTCACGAAGCCCGACGACATCGCGCGAATGATCGAGGAGCCCTACCGGCGCTGGGGCCGCCTCGACGTGCTCTTCAACAACGCGGGAGTCATCCGGGTGCAGCCGATGTTCGAGGTCACCGAGGCGGAGTGGGATCACGTGATGGACGTGAACCTGCGCGCGGTGTTCTTCGTGCTGCAGGCGGCGGCTCGGCGGATGGTGACCCAGGCCCCGATGTCGGGCTCGGAGCTGCGGGGCAAGCTCATTCAGACCGCGTCGATCGCGTCGTACCGCGGCGGTAACCATCTGATGACGCCGTACTCCGCCTCCAAGGCGGGCGTGGTGAGCCTCACTCGCTCCGCCGCGCAGCTCCTCGCCCCCGAGCGCGTCACCTCCAACTGCGTCTGCCCCGGCGCGGTCGAGACGCCGATGTGGGAGCAGATCGACCGGGAGTGGGGCGCCCTCGAGGGGCTGGGGCAGGGGGAAGCTTGGAAGCGGCGCATCCGCCACATCCCGCTCGGGCGTCCGGAGCGCGCGGAGGACGTGGCCAACGTCGTCGCGTTTCTCGCCGGCCCCGACTCCGACTACATGACCGGGCAGGCCATCAACGTGGACGGCGGGATCGTGATGGGGAGCTGAGCGCCTACCGCATCGATACTTCGTTGACCGGCTGGAAGAACGAGGCCGCGCCGTAGAGGATCTGCCCGACCACGCAGAACCACGCCCAGCGGTCGGGATCGGCGGTCGAGCAGCGGCGGGGCGGCGCGGAGGTGTCGTCGGCGCGCGCCGTGCTCGGGCGGGACGCGGTGGCGCAGCCCCCGCTGAGGGCCACCGCGAGCAGCAGGACCGCGAGCCCCCGCACCGCCCGCGTCTCTCGGCTAGCCGGCGGCGGAGGTGCGCTCGCCTTCGACCCGCGGCAGGGACGCCGCGGTCGAGGGCGGGTCGAGCTCGCGGTTGGCGAGATCCACCGTGACCCGGAGCGCCCGGAGGCCCTGGGCCCCCTGCAGCTCGTCCAGCTCCAGCTCCTCCACCTCGCGGGTGAGGTAGCCCAGGCGCTGGAGGTACTCGATGTACTCGCGCCACTCCGCGGCCTCGGTGGCGTGCGAGTAGACGAGGGCGATCTTGCCCGGCTGGGTCAGTCGCTCGGTGGTGCCCCGGATGATCGCCTTGTCGATCCGCTTCTTGATGATCTCGTAGCGGACGTTGTAGGCCCCGTCCACGTCGAAGCGCTTCTCGTCGAAGCGGAAGCGGATCGAGAGCGGGGCGTGCTGGATCAGGATCAGGTTGGTGATGTCGAGCGGCACCGGCAGGCGGTCCTTCAGCCGCTCGGCGCGCAGGGCCACCCCGCACGCGACCATGAGCTGCCACAGGCGCAGGTTCTTCAGGTAGAGCGGGTCGAAGATCCCGTCCTCGCGGAGGGCCCCGCCCAGGTAGATCGTGTAGTCGACCCCGTCGGTCTTCTGCTTCTCGAAGTAGTGCGGGAACATCCCCTGGGCGGCCTGCTCCTCCAGGTCGATGTAGGACGAGATCGTCTCGTTGATGGTGGTGACGCTCTCGTCGAACTCCTTGCGCCGGGCGTAGACCAGGCCGATCCCAGGATCGACCGCGGCCCGGTAGGCGTCGATGCGCTCACGCACCGTGTCCCCGAAGGTCTGCAGGTGGTCGAAGAGCGGCTCCACGTCGGCCTTGAGGAAGTTCATCACCCCGAGCTCGTCGCCCGAGCGCAGGGTCACCTCGATCTCGGCCACGTGCCCGTCGATGCGGTGGGTGAGCTGGTCGAGGATCGGCAGCGCCCGCGCGTCGTGGGCGGCGCGCAGCACCTCGCGGGCGAGCCCGAGCTGCTTGAGCAGGTCCGCCTGGATGGCCCACGCGCGGTGGGTGGACGAGCCGCGGATGTCCGACACCGCGTAGAGGGGGTGGACGTCGCGGAAGACGATCGGGTCCATCTCCCCGCCCTGCCCGTGATCGTGAGAGCCGGGCCGCTCCATCGCCCCCAGCACCGTCTTGCGGAAGCGCCACTCCACCACCGGATGGATGGCGGTGAACTGCTCCTTGATGAAGGACTCCACCCGCGAGTGCAGCTCGTCGACGCTGCGCTTCACCGCCACCGAGAAGAGCGGCAGCACCTCCTGGAGCCGGGGCATCAGCAGGGTGTTGAGGTCGCCCGGATGCGGCGAGCCGAGGCTCAGCATGCCGATCAGCTCGCGCTGGTAGTGCAGGGGCGCGACCACCAGGCTGCGGATGCCCTTGCTCAGGATCATCTCTTCCTTGGCCGAGCGGTGGGGCAGCGCGGCGAGGTCCTCCACGAAGACCGGCGTGCCCCGACGGGTCGCCTTCTCGAACACCGAGCCCGCGTAGTCGATGGTCTTGGCGTGCACCGAGCTCGCGAAGATGCAGCCGTTGCCCTGCTGGAGCTGGTGACCGGAGTTGAGCATGAGGATCCGGTCGCCCTCCACCGCGGCCAGGGTCAGTTGCAGCTCGGCCCGCCGGAAGAGGGTGCGGAGCTTGGCCTGCAGCTTCTCGAAGCGCGCGTTGGCGACGATCGACTCCTTGTCGATCAGATCTCGCTTGATCGACGAGAGCACCTCCTGGTCGGTCACGTCCGCCGCCTTCACCACCGTGAAACCGGAGAAGCGCACGCTGCCCGACGGGATCAGGGACGCGAGGCCCTCCAGGTCCAGGGCCTGCGCCTCGAGGCGCCGACGCATGTCGTCGGAGAGCGGCGGGATCGGGAGCAGGCGGTCCACGTCCACGAAGCGGCCGTCGAACTGGATCTTGTAGTGGCGATCCAGCCCGGTGGCCGGCTCGGGCGCGGTGAGGATCAGCGGATAGTCCACCGGGAACTCGATGCCGTACAGGCGCTCGAGCGCCAGCGCGTACGCGTTGACGAGCCGGAAGTCCTTGAGCCCCTGCATGTCGAGGTTCAGGCTGCCGTACAGCACGCCGTCCGGGCCCATGATGTTCTCGAAGGCTCGGGTTCCGTACACGCTCCGCAGGGTGAACGGGATCAGCGCCCCCATGTAGGCCTTCTCGAGGAAGGCGGCGGGGAAGACCGCGCTCATCAGGGCGTCGACCAGCGGGCCGTGCTCGTCGAGCAGGGTGATGTCGTCGATGGGGCCGGTCAGCGCCGGCACCTCGCGCAGCCGGGCCAGCAGGGTGCGCGCCTGCTCCCCGCGCACGGTGTCGACCTTGGCGAGGTCCTCCCAGAACTTGATCAGGAGCCCGAGGCTCAGGCGGCTCTCGAACGGGAAGTCCTTCTGGATGCTCGCCAGCGACGTCGTCGGATTATTCATGCCCATTATTCTACTCCCGTGCCCGGCCCCCGACGAGCTAGCTCGCGGCTGCGGGCAGACCCGCCGGCGCCGGGGTGGGTTGAGGTGTCCGGGTCACCGGGACCTCGTTGATGGCCAGGGCCATGGGCACGGCCAGGAGCGCGAGCAAGGCCGCGGAAATGAAGGCCCACGAGTAGGAGCCGGTGGACTGGAAGACCCAGCCGCCCACCGCGGCGCCGAGGGCGGCGCCCACCTGGTGGGCGAAGAAGATCCAGCCCGAGAGCGATCCCACCGAGTAGCGGCCGAAGATGTTGGCGGTCAGCGTGGTGGTGGGAGGGACGGTCGAGATGTAGTTGAGCCCGAAGATCGCGGCGAAGATGTGCAGCGATGGCACGTTCCAGACGTAGAGCAGGAAGAGCAGCGAGAGGCCGCGCACCCCGTAGTAGAAAGCGAGCGGGCCCTTGCGCCCGAAGCGGTCGCAGATGAAGCCGGAGGCCACCGTGCCCAGGATGTTCATGGCGCCCATCACGCCCAGGGCCTGCGCCGCGTGCATCTCCGAGAAGCCGTGCTCGGCCGCGTGCGGCACCAGGTGCGTGAGCACCAGGCCGTTCGACGTGTAGCCGCAGACGAAGAAGGTGCCCGCGAGCAGCCAGAAGGCCGGCACCTGCATGGCGTCGGTGACGCGGGTGCGACCCTCCGTCGGGGCTGCCGGGCCACCGGGGGCGATCGCCTGGCCGGCGCCGTAGGCGCGGAGCCCCTTCTGGGCGGGATCGTCGCGCACGAACAGCAGCGTGATCGGGATCGCGATCACGAAGAGGAGGAGCCCCAGGTAGAGGAAGGACTGCCGCCAGCCGTAGGTCAGGGTGAGCCACACCGCGAGCGGGACGATGACGAGCTGCCCGGCCGACATCGCGCCGCCCACCAGGCCCATCACGAGTCCGCGCCGGGACTCGAACCAGCGCGCGGCGAGGGCCGCGCCGGTCGACATGCCCACTCCGCCCGCGCCCAGCCCCATCAGGACGCCGCAGGTGAGGTAGACCTGCCAGAGGGCCGACACGCGCGAGGAGAGCACCGCGCCCAGCCCGAGCAGGATCGCGGAAACGAAGATGACACGCCGCGGGCCCCACTGGTCGGCGAGCCAGCCCACGATCGGACCGGCCGCACCCAGCAGCAGCAGCGAGATGGCGGCCGCCCCGGAGAGCGCGGCGCGATCCCAGCCGAAGGTGGCCTCCATGGGCTTGATGAACACGCCGAAGACGGCCCGCAGCCCGGAGCCGAGCAGCATGACCACCACCAGCGCGCCCAGGACGACCCAGGCGTAGTGCAGCGTGCCCCGCGAAGCCTTCATGCATCCTCCCCGAAAGATGGAGAAACCCCGGCACCCGCACGCCGGCGCCTCTTGAGATGGCGATGGGGCCCGGTCGGATTCGGGGTACAGTGGCCGGGAGGCGAGACCAGGCCAATGGCGACGCGGCGCGTGCTGATCGTGGACGACGAGGCCGAGGTGCGCAGCGCGCTCACCGAGATCCTCCGCGCCATGCGCGGCACGGATCCGCTGGAGATCGAGGGAGCCGCCGACGGGCAGGCGGGCCTCGACGCGGTCGTGCGGAACCGGCCCGACCTGATCCTGCTCGATCTGCAGATGCCCCGCATGAGCGGGCTCACCTTGCTCAAGCAGGTCCGCGACGTGGAAGCGCGCGTGCCGATCATCGTGATCTCGGCGACCGAGGACAGCAGGGTCGCGGCGGAGGCGCTCCGTCACGGCGCGGTGGCCTTCATCCCCAAGCCGTTCGACGCGCGGCAGGTCGAGACGCTCGTCTCCACCTTCCTCGATTCGATCCGCCGCCGCGAGGCGAAGCCGAAGACTCCGCCGCGCTGAACCGCGCGTGCGCACGATCTGCGCGCGGAGCGCCAGATTCGTATCGACGGAGGGTCGACGTCCGTCCTGTCCGGACACCAACGGCGGGCGCACGCGCAACCTCCCAATCCCGCCGAAATCAGGCCGAACCCCGAGGCGCCCCCCGCTGGAACGGGCCTTGCTCCGTCACGACCGCGGTGCGAACCATGTCGACCAAGCGCGTGCTCGTGGTGGATGACCAGACGCCGGTGCGGGAGCTGGTGGCGGCGGTGCTCACCGCGGACGGCCACGCGGTGGAGACCGCGCGCGACGGCGCGGACGCGCTGCGCGTGCTCGACGGGCACGCGAGCTTCGACCTCATCGTCAGCGACCTGAAGATGCCGGGGCTGGACGGGCCGAGCCTCTACCTCGAGCTGACCCGCCGCTGGCCGGACACGCGCCCGCACCTGCTGTTCATCTCCGGCTTCGTGGAGTCGCCCGAGTACGCGGGCTTCCTCCAGGGCGCCAGCGTGCAGGTGCTGCTGAAGCCGTTCGCGGTCGACGACCTCTCCCGCGCGGTGACCGC
>DASZJM010000074.1:0-8354 GCA_035948165.1 Candidatus Methylomirabilota bacterium | reverse complement strand
TCCACCACGAAGTTGATGGCCACGATGATCAGGGCCAGCAGCACCACCGCGCACTGCACCACCGGGAAGTCCTGGTTGCGGATGGAATCGACGGTGAGGGTCGCGACCCCGGGCCACGCGAAGACGGTCTCGGTCACGATGGCGCCGCCCAGGAGCTGGCCGAATTGCAGCCCCAGCACGGTGATGACCGGAATGCACGCATTCCGGAAGGCGTGCTTGGCCACCACCCGCCACTCGGCCATGCCCTTGGCCCGCGCGGTCTTGATGTACTCCATGTTCATCACCTCGATGACCCCCGACCGCACGAGCCGCATGGTGATGGGGGCGAGGAAGGCGCCGAGCGTGAAGGCGGGCATGATGAAGTGCTCCCACGTCCCGTAGCCGGAGGCGGGCAGCATCTTCAGCCGGACCGCGAAGATGATGATCAACATGATGCCGAGCCAGAAGATCGGCATCGCCTGGCCGGCCACCGCGCCCATCGTGCAGAGGTTGTCGATCAGCGAGTGGCGCCGGAGCCCGGCCAGGATGCCGAGCGGCAGCGAGATCAGCAGCGCCATCACCAGGCCCGCGGTCGTGAGATACAGGGTCGGCGGCATGCGCTCCGTCACGAGCTTGAAGGCGGGGGTGTTGGTGTACCACGACTTGCCGAAGTCGCCCTGGACCGCGCGGCTCGCGAACTTCCAGTACTGCACGTAGAGCGGCTTGTCGAGGCCGAGGAGCTTGTGGTAGCGCTCGTACTCCTCCTTGCCCGCGTTCTGCGGCAGCAGCAGGAGCACCGGGTCGCCGATGACGTGGAGGATCGCGAACGCCAGCATCGAGATCCCGACGATGACGACCAGCAACTGGACGAACTGCCGGAGGGCGTAGCGCCTCATTGCGAGAGGCGCCGGGTTCCGGGGCGGCGGAGGGCCGGGGGGCGCCCTCCCTTGTTCGATACCCCACTCACCGGGAGAGCGTCCCCCGGCCCCCCGCCACCCCGGAGCCCGGCGGCGTTGTCGGTTACTTCTTCTTGGGGGTCACGAGGAACATCCGGTCGACCTCGTCGGCCGGGGCCTGGTACTCCACGCGATTCGAGATGCCCCAGACGCCGCGCAGCCCCCACTTGAAGACGTAGGCCGCGTCGTCGTAGAGCAGCTTCTGGGCCTTCACGTAGACCTCGACGCGCTTCTTCGGGTCGAGGGTGGACCGCCCCTGGATGATCAGGTCGTCGAGCGCCTTGTTGCAGTAGTAGCTGTAGGTCTCGCCGCACTTGAACACGTCGTAGAGGATGGCGTCGGCGTCGAAGATCGAATAGTAGCCCCAGGACCAGTTGAACATGGGGCCCAGCTTGCCCTCCTTGGCCCGCGCGACCACCACCGTGTTGTCGCCGATGTAGTTGCGCTTGACCCGGAAGCCGGCCTTGGTCATGTCGGCCACGATCGCCTCGTCGGTCTGGATGAGTCCGGGCTCGACCACCGGGGGCCCCTCGTTGAACACGATGTCCACCCCGTTGGGGTAGCCGGCCTCGGCGAGCAGCTTCTTGGCCGCGCCCAGATCCTGCTTGAAGGGCTTGAGGCCGGCGTCCCAGCCGAACGCCATCGGGTTGACCCCGGTGGCCACGCGATCACCGAGGCCGTTCAGGACGTGCTTGATGATGCCGTCCATGTCCGCCGAGAGGTTCGCGGCCCGCCGCACCCGCACGTCGGTGAACGGATTCGGCCCGCCGCGCGCCGCCTGATCGAGCTGCAGCATCGCGGTGCGCAGGATCGGCGAGGAGGCGGTCCGGGCCTGGCCCGACTTGTCGATCACGTCCATCTGGTCCGGCGGGACCGCCTTGATGATATCCACCCCGCCCGAGATCAGCTCCGCGATCTGGGTGGCCTGCTCCGGGATGATCCGGATGCGGACGTACTTGTAGGCCGGCTTCGGCCCCCAGTAGTCGTCGTTGCGCACCAGCAGATGCTCCTGCTTGCGGTCCCACTTGAGGAGCTTGTAGGGCCCGGTGCCGATCGGATGCTCCTGCATCCATTCGTCGCCCTTTTCCCGGATCACCTTCTCGGACTGCATGACGAGGGCGGTCAGGCGCTCCGCGAAGAGCGGGTAGGGACCGTCCGTCTTGAAGCGGACGGTGTAGTCGTCCACCACCTCGATGCTCTTGATCTTCGCGTGATTGCCCCGCGCGGTCATCTTCTTGCTCGGATCCAGCACGCGGTCGAAGGTCGCCTTGACGTCCTTGGCGGTGAACGGGGAGCCATCGTGGAACTTGACGCCCTGACGGAGCTTCACCTCCCACGTCGTGTCGTCGAGCGGCTTCCACGAGGTCGCCAGGTTGGGGCCTACCTTGCGCGTCTTGAGATCCCGGGCGGCGAGGTGGTCGAAGACGTTGTAGCCCAGGATGATCGCCTCTCGCAGCACCGAGTTGGGCGGGTCCCACGTGTCCACGTCCGACTGCAACGCGTAGACGATGGTGTCGTCCTTGGTCTGCGCTCCCGCGGGCGGGACGGCGCCGACCACCGGAAGGAGCAGGGTGGCGAGCAAGAGGGCGAATAGACGCCACATGATGAAGGCCTCCGTGAGGGCAGCGGTGACGGTCGGGGTGATGTCGCGGCGCATCTGGGTGCAGGAACAATAGTCCGCGCGGGACCGGTCCGTCAAGGCGTCCGGGGCGCGAGACGGAGTGTGCTAAGAGATAGAGCGCCCATGCCGATCACCCTCACGACGTCCCGACTCGTCCTCCGTCCCCTGAGGCGGGCCGACCTCGCCGACCTCGTGGCGCTCGACCGCGATCCCGAGGTGATGCGCTACGTGGGCAGCCCCGCCGGCGTGAAGAGCCTCGAGGAGACCCGCGCGCGGGCCCGCGTCCGCATCGAGGAAAGCGAGGCCGGCCAGCACGCCCCGCTCGGGTTCTGGCGCATCGAGGCGCGGAACGACGGCGCCTTCCTCGGGGTGGCCGCGCTCATCCGCATGCCCGACGGAGACGACGTCGAGGTCGCCTACCGGCTGGCCCGGGCCGCCTGGGGGCAGGGGATCGCCACCGAGGCCGCCGGTGCGCTGGTCGCGCACGGTCTGCGTACCCTCGGCCTGCCGCGGCTCGTCGCGGTTACCTACCCGGAGAATCGGGCCTCCCAGGGGGTGCTCGACAAGCTCGGCTTCGAGCGGCGGGGGCTCGTCGAGTACAACGGCGTGCAGACGACCTTCCACGTGCTGACCCGCGAGGCGTGGAGCGCGCGGGCCGGTCGCCGAGATTGACTTTATTCCGGCCGGCCCGCCATAATTGGCCGTTCCTCGCGCACACTCATGGCTTCCTCATCGATCTTCCTGGTCACCGGCGGCGCCGGCTTCATCGGCTCGCACATCGTCGAGCGTCTCCTCGCGGAGGGGCAGCGAGTGCGGGTGTTCGACAACTTCTCCACCGGCAGCCGCGCCAACCTGGACTTCGCGCGCGGCCATCGGCGGCTCGAGATCGTCCGCGGCGACCTGACCAACCAGAAGGCGGTCGAGAAGGCGGTGCGCGGGGTGACCGCGGTGTTCCACCAGGCCGCGATGCGCTCGGTGCCCCGGTCGGTGGCCGACCCCCTCGGGGCCAACGCCTCCAACGTGACCGGGACCCTCCACGTGCTGCACGCGGCGGCCCGGCAGAAGAAGAAGCCGCGCGTGGTCTACGCGTCGTCGTCGTCGGTCTACGGGGAGCGCCCCGACCTGCCCAAGCGCGAGGACCAGCCCACCGCGCCGATCTCGCCCTACGCGGCCACCAAGGTGGCGGGGGAGCTCTACGGCTCGGTGTGGCACCGGCTCATGGGCGTGGAGACGGTCGGCCTCCGCTACTTCAACGTGTTCGGCCCGCGCCAGGATCCCAACAGCGAGTACGCGGCGGTCATCCCGCGCTTCATCCTGTGGGGCCAGCAGGGCAAGCCGCTGCAGGTGCACGGCGACGGCACCCAGTCGCGCGACTTCACCTACATCGACAACGTGGTCTCGGCCAACCTGCTGGCCGCCCGCGCCGACGCGGCCCGCGTCTCCGGGCGCGCCTACAACGTGGGCTGCGGCAGCCGCACGAGCCTGCTCGAGATCATCACCATGCTCGAGAAGATGCTCGGCCGGTCCCTCACCCGCAAGCACTCGCCCGGCCGGGCGGGGGACGTCCCCCACACCCTGGCCGACGTGAGCGCGGCCAAGCGCGACTTCGGGTACGAGCCGCTGGTGGACTTCGACGAGGGCCTGCGGCGCACGGTCGAATTCTTCACCGGGAGGAAACTCGGATGATGCGTCTGCTCGTCGCGGTCCTGCTCGCGGCCCTCGCCGTCGCGCCCCTCCCCGCTTCCGCCCAGACCCCGAGCAGTCTGGTCGTGCAGGTACCGACCGAGCCCCCCGGCCTCGACCTCACCTCGAACCCGTCCTCCGCGATCGCGGCGGTCGTCTTCGACAACGTGCAGGAAGGCCTCATCAAGATCGACCGCAGCGGCAAGATGGTGCCCTGGCTCGCCGAGCGCTGGTACACGAGCGACAACAAGAATTTCACGTTTTTCCTGCGGAAAGGCGTGCGCTTCTCGAACGGGCGCGAGATGAAGGCGGCCGACGTGAAGTTCGCCCTGGATCGGGCGGTGAACCCGGAGACCAAGCATCCCTACCGGGTGCAGTACGAGGCGGTGCAGGACGTCATCGTGAAGGACGACTACACGGTGACGGTGTCCCTCAAGAAGGTCGACGCCACCTTCCTCTACACCATGGCCCGCCAGGGCTCGGTGATCTATCCGCGCGAGGCGGTGGACACCCTGAAGAGCCAGCCGATCGGCACCGGGCCGTTCACGGTGTCGGAGTGGGTGCGGGGCGATCGCCTCGTCCTCCTCAAGAACAAGGACTACTGGGTGAAGGGGCTGCCCAAGCTCGACCGGGTGGTGTTCCGCTTCATCCCCGATCCCAACTCCACCCTGGCCGCGATCAAGTCGGGCGACATCGACGTCTCCGCGTTCGGCATCGGGCCCGAGAGCGTGGACGAGCTCAAGAAGGACCCGCGCCTCTCGGTCATCGTGGGCGACACCACCAACGACGTGACGCTCTCGATGAACAACAGCAAGAAGCCCTACTCGGACAAGCGGGTGCGCCTGGCCATCACCCACGCGATCAACAAGGACGAGGTCCTGAAGGGGGCGATGTTCGGCTACGGGAAGATCCTCGGCTCCAACGTGGATCCCACCAATCCCTACTTCGTGGACGTCTCCAAGCGCGTGGCCTACGACCCGGCGAAGGCCAAGAAGCTCCTGGCCGAGGCCGGGTACCCGAACGGCTTCGACGCGGTCTTCAAGGTCGCGCCCCAGTACTACTACACGGTCCGCTCCGCCGAGGTGGTGGCGAGCCAGCTCGCCAAGGTCGGCATCCGCGCAACCATCCAGCAGATCGAGTGGGGCCAGTGGCTCTCCCAGGTGTTCTGCCTGGCGCCCTGCCAGACCCCCGACTACGACATGTCGATCATCGGCCACGCGGAGGCCTGGGACATCGGCAACTTCGCGAACCCGAAGTACTACTTCCGCTGGGACAGCCCCGAGTTCCAGAAGCTCTACGCGGAGTCGCAGGTGGCGAGCGACGACAAGACCCGCCGCGCGCTCTACGTGAAGATGCAGGAGATGCTCGCCGACGAGGCCCCCGCGGTCTGGCTCTACATGCACCCCCGGCTCGTCATCACCAAGAAGGGGGTGACCGGCTTCTGGAAGGATCTCCCGGCGCCGGTCCAGGACCTCTCCGAGGTGGCCTGGCAGAAGTGACGCCCGACTAGTTGCCGCGATACAGTTGGAGCTATATGTAATTCGGCGCGTCGGCGCCCTCGCGATCACCCTTCTCTTCGTCTCCCTGCTGGTCTTCGTGGTGGTGCGGGTGCTGCCCGGCGATCCCGCCCTCATCATCCTGGGGCTCGAGGCCAACGCGGACTCGGTGGCCCGGGTGCGCCAGGCGCTCGGCCTCGACCAGCCGGTGCCGGTCCAGTACGCGCAGTGGGTCGGCCGGGCTCTGCGCGGGGACCTGGGGCGGTCGATCCAGTACGACCTGCCGGTGGGCGCCCTGATCCTCTCGCGCCTCACCGTCACCCTGCCGCTCACCCTGCTCGCCGCCGGCTTCATGATCGCGGCCGCCATTCCGCTCGGTGTCTTCGCGGCCACCCGCCACCGCCGCTGGGGCGACTACCTGACCATGACCCTCTCCCAGCTCGGGGTCGCGGTGCCGGGGTTCTGGGCCGGCCTCCTGCTGATCCTCCTGTTCTCGGTGCGGCTCCGCTGGGTGCAGTCGGGCGGTTTCGACGGCTGGGGCGAGGGCATCGGGCGCGGCCTCCGCTCCCTGCTGCTGCCCGCGATCGCCCTCGGCCTCTTCCAGTTCGCGGTGCTGGCGCGCACCACCCGCTCCGCGGTGCTGGAGGTGCTCCGCGAGGAGTACGTGAAGACCGCGCGGGCCAAGGGGGTGCCCGAGCGGCGGGTGCTCTTCCGCCACGCCCTCCGCAACGCGCTCATCCCGGTGGTGACGGTGGCCGGCGTCCAGCTCGGCCAGCTCCTGGCCGGCAGCATCATCCTGGAGTCGGTGTTCTACCTGCCCGGCCTGGGCCGGCTCACCCTGGCCGCGATCAGCGCCCGCGACCTGCCGGTGGTGCAGGGCGTCGTGCTCTTCGTGGCCTCGATGATCGTCACCGTGAACGCGGCGGTCGACATCCTCTACGGCCTCCTCGACCCCCGCATCCGCTATGGCTGACGATATCTCCCTCTCCCCTCTGGGGCGAGGGCGGGGTGAGGGGACACGCCGCCGGACGCCCCGCGCGCTCCGTCACGTGACCTTCATGATCGGGCTCGCCATCACGCTGGCCCTGCTGGCCACCGCGGCGGTGAGCGTGGTCTACACCCCGCGCGACCCGCTCGAGATGTCGGTCGCGGGTCGCCTGCAGGGCCCCTCCGAGGCCCACCCGCTCGGCACCGACCAGTTCGGCCGCGACCTGCTCTCCCGCATCATGCAGGGCGCCATCACCTCGATCCTGGTCGGGGTGATCGCGGTCGGCATCGGGATGGCGATCGGGGTGGCCTTCGGTGTCCTCTCCGGTTACTTCGGCGGCTGGCTCGACGAGGTCTTCATGCGCCTGGTCGACGCGATCCAGGGCTTCCCGGCCATCCTGTCCGCGCTCCTGCTCACCGCGGTCTTCAAGCCCACCCTCACGATCTCGATGGTCGCCATCGGCATCGCCTTCCTGCCCGTCTTCGCCCGGCTGACCCGGGCGAGCTTCCTCGAGTTCCGGGACCGCGACTTCGTGGTGGCCGCGCGGGCCCTCGGTGCCGGGGACCGGGCCCTGATCGGCCGCCACATCCTGCCGAACACGCTGCCACCGCTGATCGTGCAGGCCACCATCAGCTTTCCGGTCGCGATCCTGGCCGAGGCCGGGCTCTCGTACCTCGGTTTGGGGACCCAGCCGCCCAACCCGTCGTGGGGCCTCATGCTCAAGGAGGCCCAGGGCTTCCTCACCCTCAACCCGTGGTATGCCATCTTCCCGGGTGGGGCGATCGCGCTGACCGTGCTGGGCCTCAACCTGCTGGGCGACGGGCTGCGAGACGTCCTGGATCCCAAGACCGCCGCCTCGTGAGCCGCTCGCCGCACGTTTGTCCCCCCACTCGGTGCGCGAGTGTGCTAGCCTTGGGCACGGTAGCCGGCCTCGGCAGCGCAGGTCGCCGGCATTCCCCCGACGCGACAACAAGAAAACAAGGAGACCTCTAAGTGCTTCGACCGCTCCTGTACGTGATCGGCACGCTCCTGGTGACGCAGGCCGCCGTCATCGCCACGTCGGTGTATCTGCATCGTGGCCTCGCCCACCGCGCGCTCCGGCTGCACCCGCTCGCGGACTGGGGATTCCGGTTCGTGCTGTGGTTCACCACCGGGCAGAATCGCCGGGAGTGGGTCGCGGTGCATCGCAAGCACCACGCCTTCACCGACACCGAGAAGGATCCGCACAGCCCGCTGGTGCACGGCTTCTGGAAGATCCAGCTCTGGAACGTCTACTACTACGTGCGGGAAGCCCGGAACCCCGAGACCCTCGCACGCTGGGCCAAGGACATCCGCGACGACCTCTGGGACCGCATCCTCTTCAACAAGGGGACGCTGGGCGGCGTGGTCGGCATCGCCACCGCCATGCTGGTTCTGGGCCCGGGCTGGGGTCTGCTGCTGGCCCTGACCCACTTCATCCTCTACGTGTTCGTGCTGGCCCCGTCGATCAACGGCCTCGGGCACTGGTGGGGCCGGCGCAACTTCGGCAACAACTCCGCGACCAACCTGCGCGTGCTCGCGTGGCTGACCGGCGGGGAGAGCCTGCACAACAATCACCACGCCTATCCCTCGAGCCCCAAGTTCAGCATGGG
>DASZJM010000073.1:0-2698 GCA_035948165.1 Candidatus Methylomirabilota bacterium | reverse complement strand
CAGGAACCCGCTCGCGAGCGAGGAGTACGGGATCACCCCCACCTCCTGCTCGAGGCAGAGCGGCTCCAGCTCGCGCTCGTACTCGTCGCGGATCACCAGGTTGTACTTGGGCTGCAGACACTCGTAGCGCACGGTGCCGCGGGTGTCGCTCTCCCACAGCGCGCGGGTGAGGCGCCACGCCGGGTAGTTGGACGCGCCGATGTAGCGCACCTTGCCCTGCCGCACCAGGTCGTCGAAAGCGCGGAGCGTCTCGTCGAGCGGCGTCTCGCGATCGTCCCAGTGGGCCTGGTAGAGATCGATGTAGTCGGTCTGGAGCCGCCGCAGCGAGGCCTCGACGCCCTCCATGATGTGCTGCCGCGAGAGGCCCTTGTCGTTCGGCCCCGATCCCATCGGGCCGCAGACCTTGGTCGCGATCAGCACCGACGGCCGGTGCTTGCGCGCGGCGAGCCAGAGGCCGAGCGCGTGCTCCGACTCTCCGCCCTTGTTCCCGGGCGCCCAGCGCGAGTACACGTCCGCGGTGTCGATGAAGTTGCCGCCCGCCTCGACGTAGGCGTCGAGCACCGCCTCCGAGGCCCTCTGGTCGGTGGTCCAGCCGAATGTGTTGCCACCCAGGCACAGTGCGGCCACCTTGAGCCCGGTGCGTCCCAGCTTGCGCATCAGCATGATCGGTCGTCCTCCTGGAGTGGGTCGCGCTAGAGTGCGTCGCGAAACGTGACGAGAGGGTTCTCGAAGCGGAGGCGCTGCGCCAGCGGATGCCCCGGCAGGGCGTCGAAGATCCGGCGAATCCCGGCCGCCGCCTCGGAGGTCACCGCGTCGGTGCGGATGCCGAGCGAGAGATAGGGCCGCGGCATCGATCGGAGCTGCTGGTCGACGATGTCCCAGTACCCGTGCGCGCTGGGCCAGGGAATCATGGGATAGAGTACCTCCACCTCGCTCGGGGCGGGGCCGCGCAGCACGCGTCGCGCCACGCGCCGCCATCGCGGGCGCGGAGGCTGAAGCGAGCGCGTGGTCAGGGGCACCATGAGGAGCCGCCGCCCCGCGCGGCCCCCGTCGACGCGGAAGTCGTGGCGCGCGGGCCGGTAGGGCACCCGCGGCGCGCCCGCGCAGTCGGTGTACGCGCCCACGATCGGCGAGGAGTCCACCGTGGACGGAACCGCCGGGGCGCCCACGCCCCAGCCGGTCACCGGCTCGAGCGTGAGGTCGATCGCGACGCCGGCCTGCTCGACCGTCTCGAGGAGCCGGTCGCTCAGGAAACCCGCTCCCGACCGGAACAGGCGGGGCGGCGCCCCCGCCCACTGGCCGAACGCGTCGAGGGCGAACCGGGTGGCGTGGGCCTGCCAGTCGCCGTCGCCGAACTCGTGCACCCACTGGCCGCTCTCCGCCACCCAGCGGATCAGGTGCGAGTGCACCCCGAAGTAGTCGCCCGCGGCCCGCAGGCGGTCGACGCACTCCGGGAACGCCACGAGCGCGTGGTCGGGGCGCCCGTGCACCTCGGCGATCTGGGGATCGGTTCGCACGTACCAGCCGAAGCGCGGGGTGCGCCCGGTCCAGCCGTCGAGGTCCGCCCGCAGCCGCGTGAGGTACTGGACCATCGCCACGTAGCCGCCCCACGCCGGAGGGTCGCGGCGGTCCAGCTGGAACCCATCCGGCTCTACGTCGACGCTCAGAAAGGCGGGGACGGTGCTCGACGTCGTCGACTTCATTGGTAGAGCGGCATCTCACAATACCCGCGCGCCCTTGTCAAGGATGGTGCGGACGGCCGCGCGCGCTGCTAGAGTCTCCTCGAGATTCAGAAAGGAGGCCCTCCATGACCCGCGCCTACGACATCATCGACGCCGACGGTCACGTCCTCGAGCCGGTGGACATCTGGGACAAGTACATCGATCCCGGCTACCGCGACCGCGCCCCCCGCATGATCCTCGATACCGACGGCAAGGAGCGGCTGCTCGTCGAGGGGCAGGTGCTCGGCAGCAAGAAGGGCTTCAACGTGGTCGGCGCCATCGGATCGCGCCAGGGCTCGGTGCGGGAGGCGACCATGAAGTACATCGACGGCCGCCCGGGCGGCTTCGATCCGCACGCGCGCATCCCGGACATGGATCTGGACGGCATCGACGCCGCGTTCCTCTATCCCTCGGTCGGCCTCTTCGCGGGGGCGGTGCGGGAGCCGGGGCTGGCCGCCGCGATGTGCCGCGCCTACAACCGCTGGCTCGCCGAGTACTGTCAGCCCTACCCCGACCGACTCTTCGGGGTGGCGATGCTGCCGATGCAGTCGATCGACCTGGCCATCGAGGAGATGCGCTTCGCGCGCCGCGAGCTCGGCATGCGCGGCGGCTTCCTGCGCCCCAATCCCTACAACGGGCGCTCGCTCCACGACCCGGCCTACGAGCCGTTCTGGACCGAGGCGGAGGCGCTCGACTTCGCGATCGGCCTCCACGAGGGCGCGAGCGGCGGCATGCCGCAGGTCGGCGTGGACCGCTTCGAGACGCGCGGGGCCAAGCACATCATCTCCCACACCATGGAGATGATGCTGGCCGCGATGAGCGTGATCTGGGGCGGCGTCTGCGACCGCCATCCGCGCCTGCGCATCGCGTTCCTCGAATCGGGCGGGGGCTGGATCGCCCCGTGGCTCGATCGCATGGACCGCCACTTCGACGACCAGGGCTTCAACGACTCGGGCCTGTCGATGCGCCCGAGCGAG
>DASZJM010000072.1:0-6832 GCA_035948165.1 Candidatus Methylomirabilota bacterium | reverse complement strand
TGGAGATCGGAGGCGATCGCGATCGGGATGCGGCCGAAGACGCTCTCGAAGAGCCGGCCGCCGCGCTCGTAGTCGCCCTCGGCCAGGTGCAGCAGGGCCAGATGCCAGAGCAGGTGGTTGCGGAAGTAGCCCAGGTGGTCGCAGGGGTGGATCCGGGGCGGCAGGGCCTCGATGCCGCGGCGATTGTCGCCCCGCTCGTAGTGGACGTGGGCGATGGCGTGCACCGCCCAGGCGTCGCGCGGATTCCGCTCCACCGCCCGCTCGGCGAGCGGCAGCGCCTCGTCGAAGCGACGGTTCTCCTCGAGGGCGAAGGCGTGGTAGCCCCACGCGTACCCGTCGTCGGCCAGGGCGGGGAGCACGGTGCGGGTCAGCTCGAGCATCTCGGCTGAGCGCCCCTGCCAGAAGTAGATGAAATAGAGGCGCTGCATCAGCAGCGCGTCGCGCGGGTGCTCGGCGAGGATCTCCCGCATGAGCGCGATCGCGTCGTTGCTGCGCCCGCCCACGAAGAGGCGCAGGGCCTCGAGGTGGTGGCGCTCGCGCGCGGTGAGGGAGGCGGCCTGCGCGGTCCCGTCGGCCACCGCCCGCTCCATCTCGGGCCGCGCGGCCGGGATCTGCTCGTCGAGGTAGAGCGCCACCGCGAGGGCGGCGCGGGCCAGCGCGAAGTCCGGGTCCGCGGCCACCGCCTCCCGGAAGCACTCCACCGTGTCGGCCGCGAAGCCCAGCAGCGCGCGCACGCCGCGATCGTAGGCGTCGACCGCGGCGCGGGACGAGGTCGACACCGGCAGACCATACGCGTCGTGCAGCACGGCGGTCATGGTAGCAGAAGGCGCCGGAGGAACGCGAGAGCGCGGCGCTCCGCCCACGACGAGCGGCCGAGTGGGCCGTCGAGGAAGCCCACGTGGCCGCCCTCCGGGACGAACGCGGCCTCGAGCCAGCGCGAGCCCGCCACCGCGGCCACCGGCAGGCGCGCGCCGGGCAGGAACGGATCGTTGACCGCGTTGATGAGCAGCGTCGGCCGGCGGATGCGCTCGAGGTAGGGCCCGCTGCTCGCCCGGCTCCAGTAGTCGCGCTCGTCGGCGAAGCCGTTGAGCGGCGCGGTGAACCACCGGTCGTACTCGGTGAAGGTGCGGGAGCGGAGCACCGCGGCCACGTCGATCTGGCCGTCGTAGAGATGGGCCTTGGCCCGGAGCTTGGCCTTCATGGTGCGGAGGAAGCTCACGGTGTAGACCGCGCGGTTGAACCCGCGATCGAGCACCTCCGCGCAGGCGGTCAGGTCGAACGGGGTCGAGATGGCCGCGGCCCCCACCACCGCGGCGGGCGCGGCCTCTCCCTGCTCGCCGAGCCACTTGAGCGCCACGTTGCCGCCCAGCGAGATCCCGGCCAGGCCGATCCGCGCTCCCGCCTCGCGCTGGCCCAGGTGCTCGATCACCCACTGCAGATCACGCGTGTCTCCCGAGTGGTACAGCCGCGGCAGGCGGTTCACCTCGCCGCTGCACGAGCGGAAGTGCAGCACCACCCCGCGCAGGCCGAGCCGCGCCCCCTCGCGAAGGAGACCGCGCGCGTAGTGGGAATTCGAGGAGCCCTCGAGGCCGTGGAGGATCAGGAGCAGCGGGCCAGAGGCGGGGGCCTCGGCGTGCCAGTCGAGGTCGACGAAGTCGCCGTCCGGGGTCTCGAGCCGCTCCCGACGCAGCGGGGGCCGCCGCCAGTGACGCAGCAGCGGCCCCCACAGCGTCTGGAGGTGCCGACCCCGGTACCAGAACGGGGGGCGGTAGGTGGCGTCGTCGAGTGGGGGGGAGATCTAGCTTTCCTGGCCTTTCAGGAGCAGGCGGACGACTTCGGGGGCGATGGCGCGGGCCCGGGCCTCGAGCTCGGTGTCGGTGAGGTTCGCGATCGGATGCGGCACCGACAGGAACTTGTACTCCGGAACGCCCCACGACTGGGCCATGGCGTGGCCGGTGCTCTCGAAGACGTCGGTCACGATGGACGCGGCGGGGACGCCGAGCTTCTCGAACAGGATTCCGTCGAGCACACTGCCCGACGAGCAGGACCCTCAGTCTCCGATGCCGGCGACGACGACGTCCACGGCCTGCTTGGCGTCGTCGAGGATCTCCTTGTGGGCGGGCACGCCCGAGTTGTGCTTGCGCCACATGCGCGCCTCGGTGGCGCCGTACTCGCGGGTCAGGATGATCCCGATCTTCTGCAGCAGCTTGTCCGAGTTGAACTTCGTGTTCTCCACCAGCCCGATCCGCTTGCCCTTGAGGGAATCCGGGCGCGGCACGTAGGTGAGCGGCTGTCGCCGCGGCTCGACCGTGGGGTCGAGGATCTCGAATCCTGCCATCATGCGCTCCTCTCTTTGATGACCACCGTCACTGCCTCCGACGAGGTGCGGCTCGCCCAGCCCGGGATGAAGCACGAGAAGGAGCCGGCGCGGCCCCCCGCCGCCACCACCAGGATGTCGTCCGGCGACTGCACCAGCGGCCGGGTCGCGGTCTCGTCGCCCGGCTTCACCGCGCCGGGCATGCGCGCGGTCTGCTTGAAGTGGGCGATCGTGTTCGTGGTGTTCTCGAAGATGAACTTGCGGATGTCCGCCTTGGACCAGCCGTCCGCCGCGATGGTGCGCATGTGCTCGCCCCCCAGCACCACGCAGTAGTTGGGCTGTCCGATCTGCCCGGGGTAGCGCATGGTGTCGCAGCAGGTGCCGAGCACCCCGGCCGCGGTGGCCGAGAGCTGGTTGTAGAACTGGATGGGGGCGAGCGCGGCCATCACGGTGACCGCGCTGTCGGTGGGCCGGCAGCCGGCCCGCTCCACGTGGAGCGGCGTCCACGGGCTCTCCGCCTCGTTCTCCGCCATCACGTAGGTGTAGCGGCCGGGATGGCCGAACGTGCCGCGGTCGAGGCGGCCCGGCATCGTCCCGATCACGTTGCGCATCACCAGACGCACCGCGCGCCCCACCGTGGCGTTGGCGCGCCAGCCCGGCGAGAAGAGATTGTCTCCCGAGTTGAAGTCGAGCCGCTTCGCGATGGGCCCGTTGACGATCGTCAGCACCGCGGCGCTGCCCGTCGAGGTGGCGGGCCCGTGATAGCCCCAGCGCGGGTCCGCGATGCCCTCGATCGCGGCCACCACCACCGGCATGTGGGCGGGCAGGCAGCCCGCCATCACCGCGTTGATGGCGACCTTCTCGGCGCTGATCGCCACCTGCCGGTTGGTGATGAAGGCGACCTGCGCGTCCGGCTCGAGCGCGACCGCGTCGAGCATCGCCCGCACCGCCGTCTCGGTGGGCGGCACGACCGGCAGCCCGTCCGTCCAGCCGCGGCGGTAGCAGAGCTCGAGCGCCTCCTGGTAGTCCTCGACGGCGTAACGCTGGGACGAGATCCGCGCGGTCATGCGACGCCTCCTGTGTGGGTCACCCTAGGGCGAAGGCCGCGCCCTGTCAAGCCACGGCGGCCCGCGCCCGGTTGACACCCCCGCGCGCCGCCCGGAAGATGGGCCGATGAGCGACCGTGATCGCCGCCCCCACGTGGTCATCGTGGGTGGCGGATTCGGGGGGCTCTACGCGGCCCGCGCGCTCGCGGGCCGGCCGGTCCGGGTCACCCTGCTCGATCGACGCAACCACCATCTCTTCCAGCCCCTGCTCTACCAGGTGGCCACCGCGGCCCTCAATCCCTCCGACATCGCGATGCCCCTGCGGTCCATCCTGCGCCGCGCCGCGAACGTCACCGTGCTCCTGGCCGAGGTGGAGGCGGTGGACCTCGCGGCCCGCCGCCTCGTCCTGGACGGCGACTCGCTGGAGTACGACGCCCTCGTGCTCGCCGCGGGCGCGGGCCACTCCTACTTCGGCCACGACGACTGGGAGGCGCTCGCCCCGAGCCTCAAGACCCTGGAGGACGCGCTCGAGATCCGCCGGCGCGTCCTGGTGGCCTACGAGGAGGCCGAGCGGGAGGAGGATCGCGCCGAGCAGCGCGCGCTGCTCACCTCGGTGGTGATCGGCGGCGGCCCCACCGGGGTGGAGCTGGCCGGCGCGCTCGCCGAGATCTCGCGCGAGACGATCGCGCGCGACTTCCGCCTGATCGATCCCACCAAGGCGCGGATCGTGCTGCTCGAGGGCGGGCCCCGCGTGCTCGCCGCGTTTCCCGATCCCCTGCCCGCACGCGCGGCCGCCGCGCTCACCCGCATCGGGGTCGAGGTGCGCACCGGCGCCACCGTCACGTGCGTGACCCCGGACGCGGTGTGGATCGGGGGCGAGCAGATCCGCGCGCGCACCGTGCTGTGGGCGGCGGGCGTCTCCGCCGCGCCGCTCACCCGCACGCTCGGCGTGCCGCTCGACCGGGCCGGACGCGTGCTCGTCGAGCGCGACCTCTCGATCCCCGGCCACCCGGAGGCCTTCGCCATCGGCGATGTCTGCGCCTTCACCGACGACGCCGGACACCCGCTGCCCGGGCTGGCCCCGGTCGCGCTCCAGCAGGGCCGCGCCGCGGCGCGGAACGTGCTGCACCGGCTGGCCGGGGAGCCGACCGAGCCGTTCCGCTACCACGACCGCGGCAGCATGGCCACCATCGGCCGCGCGGCCGCCGTCGCGGTGGTCGGCCGCTTCCGACTCTCCGGGCTCGTCGCGTGGCTCGCCTGGCTCTTCGTCCACATCACCTTCCTCATCGGCTTCCGCAACCGCTTCCTCGTCCTCTTCCAGTGGGCCTGGGCCTACATCAGCTGGCAACGCGGCGCCCGCCTGATCACGAGACCCTGGCGCCCCCAACGCTGACCGTACTCGCGGCCGGGGGGCGGGGGTGCGGGGGGCCCTCTGCGAAACCGTGTCCTCTGCGTGTCATCGAAGACTAGAGGCGGCCCGTCTCGTGGCCCGATCGAGTGCCCACGCGCGGCGCGACTCAGCGTGTTTCGCGGAGGGCCCCCCGCGCCCCCGTCCCCCGGCCGCGCCGCGGGCGATTTTGTGTTCGCCGACGTTTGCCCTATGCTCGAACGGGTGAGCACCGATCCGCGGCGACCGCTGGTGGCGTACTTCTCGATGGAGTACGGCCTCCACGAGGAGTTCCATTCCTACGCGGGTGGCCTCGGCGTGCTCGCGGGCGACTTCATGAAGTCGGCCGGCGATCTCGGGCTGCCGGTGGTGGGCATCGGGCTCCGCTGGAGCCAGGGCTACACCTCGCAGCACATCGGCGCCGACGGCTATCCCTACGACGAGTGGGCCGAGCAGAAGACCGACGCCCTCACCGACACCGGCGCGCGCGTGCGCGTCCGGGTCGAGACCCGCGAGGTCGAGTGCCGCGTGTGGCGGGTCGGTCGCTACGCGATCGCCCCGCTCTACCTGCTCGAGCCCACCGACCGGCGTGATCTCTGGATCACTCGCCGGCTCTACGACCCGCGGCCCAACTGCCGGGTCGCCCAGGAGATGCTGCTGGGCATCGGCGGGGTGCGCGCGCTGCGCGCGCTGCACCTGCCGGTCGAGCGCTACCACTTCAACGAGGGGCACGCGGTCTTCGCCGGCGTCGAGCTGATCGCGGACCGCATGGAGACCGGCAGCACATTCCGCGAGGCGTGGCGGGACGTGCGCCGCTCCATCGTGTTCACCACCCACACCCCGGTGCCCGCCGGGAACGAGGTGCACGCGATCGCGGAGCTGCGGAGGCTCGGGGCGGGCTGCGAGCTGGTGCCGAGCGAGCTGGCCGAGATCGGCGGCGATCCCTTCAACATGACGGTGGCCGGCCTGCGGCTCGCGCACCTGGCCAACGCGGTGGCGCAGCTGCACGGGGAGACCGCCCGCGCGATGTGGGCCCACGTGGAGGACGCCGCGCCCATCATCGCGATCACCAACGGGGTGCACGCCGGGACGTGGCAGGACGCGCGCATCCCCGCCGCCCACGGCAGCGACGAGCGGCTGCTCGCGGCCAAGCGCGCGCTCAAGGGCGAGCTGCTCGCCGAGGTGCGCGCGCGCACCGGCACCCGGCTCGATCCGGACGCGCTCACGATCGGCTTCGCGCGGCGCTCCGCCACCTACAAGCGCCCCGATCTGCTGCTGCGCGATCCCGGCCGCTTCGCGACCTTGATCAAGCGCCACCGCGTCCAGCTCCTGTTCGCGGGCAAGGCGCATCCCGCCGACCAGGAGGGCAAGGCGGTGATCGCGCGGCTGGTCGAGGCGCTGCGCCAGTGGCCGGACAGCGTGGCCTTCCTGGAGGACTACGACATGGGCTTGGGCCGCCTGCTCACCCGCGGCTGCGACGTCTGGCTCAACACGCCGCGGCGGCCGATGGAGGCGAGCGGCACCTCGGGCATGAAGGCGGCCATGAACGGCACCCTCAACCTCTCGGTGCTCGACGGGTGGTGGCCGGAGGGCTGCGAGCACGGGATCACCGGCTGGGCCATCGGCGACGGCACGGTGAGCGGCGATCCGGATCCGCGCGACCTGCGCGCGCTCTACGACACCCTCGAGACCGAGGTGCTGCCCACCTTCGCCGATCACGGCCGGTGGGCGCGAATGATGCGCGCGTCGATCCGGATGGGGGTGGAGCGCTTCTCGTCGGACCGGATGGTGCGCGAGTACTTCGAGCGGCTCTACGCGGTCACTTCCCCCGCGCGATAGCCTCGGA
This sequence comes from Candidatus Methylomirabilota bacterium, assembly GCA_035948165.1. Taxonomy (GTDB): domain Bacteria; phylum Methylomirabilota; class Methylomirabilia; order Rokubacteriales; family CSP1-6; genus CAMLFJ01. Next base: position 236 of record DASZJM010000072.1, on the reverse strand, counting down.
CAGCTCGCGGGCGCGCCCCGCGTCGAGCGGCTTCAGGCGATCGAGCACGCGACGGGCGTCGTCGAGCCGGCCCAGCTTCACGTAGGCCTCGCCCAGGTACTCGAGCGCGTCCGGATAGTCGGGCCGCAGCCGCAGCGCCTCGTCGTAGGCTCGGAGCGCCTCGGGATACTTGCCCTGGTTGCGCAGCGCGTGGCCGAGGCCGTTCCACGCCTCCGGATAGGCGGGCTTCATCTCCA
>DASZJM010000071.1:0-9485 GCA_035948165.1 Candidatus Methylomirabilota bacterium | reverse complement strand
TCCACCCGGTCGACCAGCTCGCCCAGGCGAAAGGTCACCCCGCCGCTCCGCATCTGGTAGATCAGGGCCTCGACGATCTCGGCGTCGAGGAAGTCGAGCAGGCGCGGCCGGCCGTCCACCAGGGTCACCGACACCCCGAGGGTGGCGAACATGCACGCGTACTCCATGCCGATCACCCCGCCACCCACCACGATCAGGCTCCGCGGCACCTCGGCCATGCGGAATAGGCCGTCGGAGTCGATCACCGACGCGTGGTCGGTCGGCACCCCGCGCGGACGCACTGGAGCGGTCCCGGTGGCGATCACGACGAAGTCGGCGCGGACGCGGGCCCTCCCCGACGCGCCCTCCACGGTCAGCGTGTGCGGGTCCTCGAAGGCGGCGTGGCCCTCGAGCACTTCCACTCCGTTCCGCGCGAACTGGGCGCGGTAGACGTCGCCCTCCTGCTGGGTCACGCGGTCGCACCGCAGCATCAGGTCCCGCATCGTGACCTGGCTCTTCACCCGGTACGAGACCCCGTAGAAGCCGCGCTGCTGCACGCCGGAGAGATAGAGCACCGCCTCGCGCAGGGTCTTCGAGGGAATCGTGCCGGTGTTCAGGCACACCCCACCTAGGCGTGCCTGGCGCTCGACGACGGCGACCCGCCGCCCGAGCTTTGCGCCCTGGATCGCGGCGTGGTGCCCGGCCGGACCGCTGCCGATGACGATCAGGTCGTAGTCGGCCATCGGCGGATGGGGTCCGGGACCGGGCGCCGCGTCAGGCGCGCGGTCCCGATCGCGCCGCGTCCTCGGTCAGCAACCCGGCCAGCCGCCCGATCAGCGCGGCCAGCCGGAAGCGGCTCGCGGGGCTGTGCTTGGCCACGTCGCGGAGCTCGGCGGAGATCTCGAAGTAGGGCGCCGCGTTCTCGGGGGCGAGCACGAACGGCGGACGGCCCTCGCGGGCCAGCACGTAGGACATGGCCAGCACGCCGGTCCGGTGATTGCCCTCGATGAAGAGCTGTGGACGGCCGAGTATCATGGCGTAGACTCCAGCGGCCCGGTCGCAAGCCGGCGCGTCCGGGTGGCCTGCGACCCACTCTACCACGTCGCGGACGCCCGCCACGTCCTCGCCGTAGAAGCGCTGCTCGTTGGCCTGCAGGTGACGGGCGTAGGCCACCCGCCGCTCCGGACTGTCCCCGCAGAGCACCAGGCAGTTCAGCTCGAGCAGGTGCCGGAGGTGGCCCAGGGCGAACGGGTCGACCGACGCGGCCACCAGCCCGTCCACGTAGGCGTAACCGACCAGGAGGTTGTCCCGGACCCGGTCGTCGAGCGGGTCGCGATCGCCCGGCCGGCCCAGCTCGGCCTGGGCACGGCGCAGCGCGGCCTCGACCGCGGTCAGGTCGAGTCGCCGCGGAACGGTGCCCTCGGACGCGAGCCGCACCGAGGGCCGCTCCTCAGCTGAAGTGGCCGGAGACGTATTCCTTGGTCAGCAGCTCGGCCGGGCTCTCGAAGACCTGCTGGGTCAGGCCGGACTCCACCAGGTAGCCGGTCCGGGTGCCCTTGGTGATGTCGACCGAGAAGAACGCGGTCACATCCGCGACCCGTTGCGCCTGCTGCATGTTGTGGGTCACGATCGCGATCGTGTAGTCCTCCTTCAACTGCACCATCAGCTCCTCGATCCGGCGGGTCGCGATCGGGTCCAGCGCCGAGCACGGCTCGTCCATCAGCAGCACCGCGGGCTGGGTCGCCACCGCGCGGGCGATGCACAGCCGCTGCTGCTGGCCGCCGGAGAGCGAGAGCCCGCTCGCCTTGAGCTTGTCCTTCACCTCGTCCCAGAGCGCGGCCTTCCGGAGCGCTTCCTCCACCCGCGCGGCCACGTCGCCCCGGAAGCGATTGAGTCGCAGTCCGAAGGCCACGTTGTCGAACACGCTCATCGAGAACGGGTTCGGCTGCTGGAAGACCATGCCGATGTGCCGGCGCACCGCCACCGGATCCACGCTGCGGGCGTAGACGTCGGTGCCGTGGAAGCGGACCTCGCCGTGCAGGCGGAAGCCCCGGATCAGGTCGTTCATCCGGTTGAGCGAGCGGAGCACCGTGCTCTTGCCGCAGCCGGAGGGGCCGATGAAGCCGGTGATCTTGCCCCGCTGGATCTGCACGTGGCTGTCCCGGACCGCGAGGAAGCTCCCGTAGTAGACCTGATCGAGCTTGCAGTCGATCACCACCGGGGGAGCGAGGCTCTCGACCGGCACCGACACTGTCCGTCCGTTGCGCGCGGTGGTCACGGTACTCATCGATGACACGTCCTTTCAGGCTCGCGGCCGCCCGAGCAGCCGGCTCACGACGTTGATGATCAGGACCATGGAGACCAGCACCAGCGAGGCGGCCCACGCCAGCTCGATCTGGTTCTCGAACGGCATCCCCGAGAAGTTGTAGATCAGCACCGCCAGCGAGGCGGTGGGCTGCATCACCTGCGGCCGGCCGCCGTCGAACGGCCAGAACCCGCTGAAGAGTGCGGTGAAGAGCAGCGGGGCGGTCTCGCCCGCCGCGCGGGCCACCGCCAGCATCACCCCGGTGAGGATCCCGGGCATTGCGGTTGGTAGCAGCACCTTCCAGGCCACCTGGCTCCGGGTGCAGCCCATCCCGTACGCCGCGTCGCGGGTGATGCGAGGGACCGCCTTGATCGCCTCCTCCGCGGTCAGCACCACGATCGGCAGCATCAGCACCGCCAGGGCCAGGCCGCCGGCGGGCGCCGAGTAGGTGCCGGTCGCGAGCACCACCACCGCGTAGGCGAACACGCCGGCCAGCACCGACGGGAGCCCGGTCAAGGTCTTGGCCGCGAAGCGGGCGATCCGGGCCAGCCGCGCGGTCGGCTGCAGCTCGGCCAGGAACACCGCGCCGACCACGCCGAGCGGCACGCTGATCAGCCCCGCGATCCCGACCATCATCACGGTGCCCACGATCGCGTTGCCGAACCCACCGCCCATCTCGAAGCCGGCGGGCGGCAGCGCGGTGAGGGCCTCCACGCTCAGCCGGGCGCCCCCGCGCACGATCAGCAGGTAGAGCACCGACACGAGCGGCACCCCCGCGACCAGGGCGGCCAGCCAGATGCCGGCGGTGAGCAGTAGGTTGCGCATCGCGCGCGGCTCGAAGCGCGAGCGCTCGAGCAGGGCCACGTCCGGCAGGGTGCGGGCCGCTCCCACCGCGAGATCGTTCATCGGCGGCCCGCCCGCCGGGCCGAGCGCGACATGATGGCCTCGCCCGCCAGGTTGACCACGAGGGTGATGGCCAGCAGCACCAGCGCGGCGTACATCAGCACCTGCACCTCGCGCGGGCCGGCCTCCGGGAAGTTGAGCGCGAGGAGCGCGGCCAGGGTGTTGGCGGGGGAGAACAACGAGAGCGAGATCTGGTTCGAGTTGCCGATCAGCATCGCGAGCGCCATGGTCTCGCCGAGCGCGCGGCCGAAGCCCAGCACGAGCGCGCCGAAGATGCCGGTGGAGGCCGCCGGTACCATCACCTTCAGGATGGCCTCCCAGCGGGTGGTCCCCATCCCGTAGGCGGCTTCCTTGACCTTGTAGGGCACCAGCCGCAGGGCGTCCTGCGAGACCGCGGCCACCGTCGGCAGGATCATGATGGCCAGCACGAGGGCGGCCGGCGCCAGCCCCGGCCCGCTCAGCGTCGTGCCGAAGAACGGGATGAACCCGAGGTGCGCGGCGAGCAGGTCGGCCACCGGGCGCATCGCCGGGATCACCACGAAGAGGCCCCAGAGCCCGTAGACCACGCTCGGGATCGCGGCGAGCAGCTCCACCACCACCCGGAAGACCTGGGCCATCCGCGGCGGCAGGAAGTCCTGGGTGAGGAAGATCGCCATCACCACCCCGAAGAAGCCGCCGATCGCGAGCGCGAGCAGCGAGCTGTAGAGGGTGCCCCAGATGTGGGGCAGGATGCCGAACTGCTGCCGCCCCACGTCCCAGGTCGTCGAGGTCAGGAAGGCCCACCCGTGCTCCCGCATCCCGAGCCACGCCTTCGCCCCGATGGACCAGAGCAGATAGCCGAGGAGCAGGACGATGAGCCAGACCGCGCCCTGGGCCAACGCGCGAAACGAGCGATCGGCCAGGTAGTCCCACTGCGTGGGCGGCTTCGAGACCGAGGCGGGCCGCGCGACCGCGCCGAGATGGATCACTGAATGCTCGCGGACGCCTTGCGGACCGCGGCCACCACGTTCTCGGGCAGCGGCACGTAGCCCATCGCGGCGCTCGCCTTCTGCCCGTCGGTCAGGCAGTACTCCACCATCGCGCGCAGGGCCGCCGCCTTCTTGGGGTCCTTGTTCTCTTTGTAGAACATCATCCAGGTGTAGGTCGCGATCGGGTAGGCGTTGGCCGCCTCCGGATCGGAGACCCACGCGCGCAGGTTCGGCGGCAGCACCACGCTGCCGAGCGCGGCCGAGCCCCCTTCACCGCCCGCGGTCGTGTACTGACCGGCCTTGTTCTGCAGCGCGGCCATCTCCACCTTGGCGAACTTGGCGAACGAGTACTCGATGTAGCCGATGGCCCCCGGCGTCTGCTTGATCGTGGCGGTGACCCCGTCGTTCTTGGGCGAGGCCACGAACTTGTCGCTCTTGGGCCACGCCACCGTGGTCCCCGCCCCCGGGCCCTTTTTCCACTCCTCGCTGATCGCGCTCAGGTGGCTGGTGAAGACGAAGGTCGTGCCGCTCGAGTCGGCCCGGCGCACCACCGTGATGTCCTGATCGGGCAGGTTCACCCCGGGATTGGCGGCCTTGAGCCGCGCGTCGCTCCACTTGGTGACCTTCCCCAAGAAAATGCCCGCGTACACGTCACGGGGCAGCTTCAGGTTCTTGGGGTTGCCCGGCAGGTTGTAGGCGAGCACGATCTCTCCGCCGGTCATGGGCAGGAGCTGGACACCGCCCGGCACCTTGGCCATGTCCTCGTCGGTCATGGCCGCGTCGCTCGCCGCGAAGTCGACCGTCCGGTTGACGAGGTCCTGGATGCCGGCGCCGCTGCCCTTGCCCTGGTAGTCGACGCTCACCGTCTTCTGCTTGGAACTGAAGGACTTGAACCACGTCGAGTAGAGCGGGAACGGGAACGTCGCCCCCGACCCGGTCAGTCGCAGCCCGTCCTGTGAGCCCGCGATCGAGGGGCCGATCACGCTCAGCCCGACCACCATCGCCCAGACGATCAGTTTCCTCACGTGCAGTCCTCCTCCTTCGGTCCCGGATACTACGCGGGCGTCCGTGACAATTGGGTTACATGCTCGCTGCAAGATCATGACCGCGCGCGTCCCACGTCTGGCGGCCGAAGCAGGCCTCGAGCAGGTCGCGATAGGCGGGCAGCGCGGGCACGATCGCGCCCGGCTCCTTGGCGTCCTCGTCCCATCGGCGCACCGCGAGCGCGTCGGCGAGCCACGGCTGGCCCTCCAGCGCCTGCCGGGTCTCGCGATCGAGCGCGCCGCCCTGGCGGATCCAGGAGCGCGTCGACCCGAGCGAGAGGCTCTCCGCGTAGGCGCGATCCACCGTGCACAGGTATCGCTTGGCCAGCACGTGATGCTCCACCAGCCACGCCACCCGCGGCGGCACGAAGGGGCGCAGGAAGCGCGCGGCCCACAGGCCGTGATGGCTGAACGGGGTCTCCTCCGCGTCGCTCAGGAGATGGCCGACGTCGTGGAGCAGCGCGGCCAGCACCACCTCGTCCGGCGCGTGCGCGGCCCGCGCCCGCGCCGCGCACTGCAGCGCGTGGTCCAGGGCCGAGACCGGCTCGTCGCCCCAGTGCATCGCGCCTCGCTTCACCAACAGCCCCGCGATGTTCAGGTCCCGGCACGCCATGTCGGCCTCCTTGCCCTCACGCGTCGCACCCCAGCACCCCGCGCGCGACCTCGCCCATGCGCATCCGTTGCTCCATGGCCCGGCGGCGCAGCCATCCGAACGCGTCCGCCTCCGAGAGACCGTCGCGGCTCATGAGGCGCGCCTTGGCCGCCTCTACCACCGGCCGGTCCGCGAGGACCCGCCGCAGGCGGCGCAGCTCGCGGAAGCGCGCGATCGCGATCTCGAGGGTCGGGCGCAGCTCTTCCCGCCGCAGGGGCCGGAGCAGCACCCCCATCACGCCCGCGATCCGGGCCCACCCGAGCGCGGCCGCGGTGCCCCGCCCCGAGACGAGGACGACCGGGGTCGGGAGGTCGGCCGGGATGATCCGATCGAGGGGGCCCGGGTCGCCGATCGCGTCCTCGGCGGCCAGGACCACCGCGTCGGGAGCGAGACGGCGTAGCAGCGCCGCGCTCTCCGACCGGGTCGGGGCGTCGATGACCACGGTGGCGCCGTCGGACTCGATCAGCCGCGAGAGCTCGGCACGCGAGCGCGCATTCGAGTCGAGGACCCCGATGCGCCAGCGGGGGCGTGGGCTGGGCATGAGCGCAGCCTCGACGCAACCCCGCGCGGGGTCAAATCACATGTTCGCTACGGGCGCGTGATCGCGGGCGACGGCCAAGTCCACCCGCCGGACGTCGCCGGCCTGCGCGAGCACCGCGTCGGCCACCGCGCGATCGTTCGTCACGCGCGGCACCTTGTGCTGATCGCCGAGACGTCCGGCCTCGCGCATCCAGCGGTGGAAGGTGCCGGGCGGCAGCACCGTCATCCGCGGCGCCACCATCCCGACCGAGCCCGCCCGCTTGGTGCGGTAGTCGGTGTTCAGCGTGGTGAGGGCCTCGTCGAGGATACGCACGAAGTCCTCCGGCTCGGTGGGCGGCACCCGGAACTCGACGAGCCACTCGTGCCGGCCCCGCGGCTCGCCCGCGGTCGGGAAGTCGGGCGCCACCGTGAACTCGACCACCTCCGCCTCGGTGCGCCGGCACGCCCGGACGAGGGCGCGCTCGACCTCCTCCACGATCACGTTCTCACCGAACGCGTTGACGTAGTGGCGGGTGCGACCGGTGATCTGCAGCCGGAGCGGATCGCGCGCGGTGAAGCGCACCGTGTCGCCGAGGGTGTACGACCAGAGTCCCGCCGGGCTGCTCAGCACCACCGCGTAGGCGCGGCCCAGCTCGACCTCGGCCACCGTGTGGCGACGCGGCGAGGCCAGGCCCAGGTCCTCCACCGGGACGAACTCGTAGAAGATGCCGTAGTCGAGCATGAGGGTGAGCCCGCCGGTGGCCTCGGTCTGGACCGCCACGAAGCCCTCCGACGCGGGATAGACCTCGACGCGCTCGAGCCGACGGCCGAGCCACTCGTCGAACACCGAGGCGTACGGGGCGAAGGCCACGCCGCCGTGGATGAGCGCGCGCAGCTCGGGCCAGAGCTGGCCCAGGTCCCGGAGGCGACGGCCGCCCGCCTCGCTCTGCCGCGCGATCCGCTCGAACAGGATGACGAGCCACGACGGCATGCCGGAGAGGAGGCGGATGTCCTGGGTCGCGGCCAGCGCCGCGGTGGCGTCGAGCCGGGTCTCCCAGTCCGCGATGGACGCGCACGCCGGGCCGGGCGAGTACCGGCTCCGGAAGCCGAGCGGCAGGCGGCTCGCCACCAGGCCGGACAGATCGCCCACCCGGCTCCCCGGTCCGAGCGGGTGCAGCGTGGTGCAGCCGCCCAGGAACAGCATGGGTCCGCCCATCAGCCGCGGGCCCCCCGTGCGCGCGGCCATGGTGAGGAGCGCGTCCCACCCGCCCTTCCGCTGACCGGCGAGTGCCTCCGGCGTCACCGGGATCAGCTTGTCGCCCGACGTCGTGCCGGAGGTCTTGACCCAGTCCCGGCACTCGCCCGGCCACGAGACCGACCGCTCCCCGGCCGCGGCGCGCGCGAGCCACGGACGATGCTGCGCGTAGTCGCGCACCGGCACCTGCCGCTGGTACTCGGCCACCGAGGTGACGCTGCGGAAGCCGTGCTCGAGGCCGAAGTCGGTGTCGCGCGCGGCGGTCACGAGGCGCAGCAGCGCGCGCTCCTGCGTCCCGGCCGGATCGCGCCACACCGACTCGAGCTGACGGCGGCGCCGCGCCGCGAGCCAGTCGATCGCCCGGCCGGCGAGCCCGGCGGTCACCGCACACCTCCGAGCGCGGGCGCACCCGCGGCCCGGCGCTCCCGGGTGTCGTCGAGCCAGTGGTCGAGCACCTCCGCGAACGCGTCCGGGTGCTCGAGCATCGGGGCGTGCCCGCAGCGGGCCAGGCACACGAGCCGGGCGTCGGGCATCAGGTCGCGGAACCGCTCGCCCACCTCGAGCGGGGTGATGCGGTCCTCGCGGCCCCACACCAGGAGCACCGGCACCCGGATCCGGCCCAGGCGGGCCTCCAGGTTGTCGCGCCGGGCGTCCCGCGCGAGGCGCAGCACCCGGATGGCGGAGCTCGGCGTGGTCACCACCCGGTGCGCCTCGTCCACCCACCCATCCGTCACCAGCGCTCGATCGAAGAAGAAGACCTCCTCCATCTTCTCGCGCACCCACCGCCGATCCGGTCGGTGCGGCACCCCGCTGCTGAAGCCCCGCTCGAAGAGGCCGGACGATCCGGTGAGCACGACGCCCGAGACTCGCTCGGCGTGCTCGAGGGCGACCCGCAGCGCGACGTGGCCGCCGAGCGAGTTGCCGCCGACCACCGCGCGCGGAAGGTCGAGCGCGTCCATGAAGGCGATCACGTGGCGGGCCAGCGCGTCGAGCGAGGCCTCCAGCGGCCGGCGCGGGAAGATCGGCAGGCCGAGGGCGATGCCCCGGTGGCCGTCGTCGAGGTGGTCGAGCACCGCGTCCCAGTGGTGCATCTGGCCCATCAGGCCGTGCAGCAGGATCACCGGCTCACCGGCTCCGCGCTCCAGCCAGCGAAGCTCCGGGCCCTCGTGTCCCGTCACCTCATGAGTGTCCACGGTGACCTCCTTGTAGGAACCTGATCGCGCTCCGTGACTGGATGTGCACGTGCCGCGGCATCTTCGCCGCGGTCCACGACCACTCGACCCGGGCCCGGGTCCGCCCCGCCTCGAGGGCCAGGCGCAGGGCCCCCGCGTCGCGCCCGGGGAAGGTGGTGCAGGCGCTGCCGAGGTACCAGACGTCGTGCGCGTCGCTCCCCGCGGTGACCGGCAGCATCCACTCCACGTTCCGCAGCGCGGCCCACGCGTCGTAGAGCTTCGAGAAGACACCCGCGTTGTTCACCACCTCGATCGCGTCGAAGGGCAGCTCGGGAATGAGGCGGCCGATGGGCTGGTGGCCGCGCGCCACTCCCCGCAGCGGGTGGAACGGGTGCGCGGCCACCGCGAGACCGTCCTGGGCGTGGATGCGCTCGATCGTCTCCCGCGCGGAGAGTCCGGCCGGCACCGCCTCACTCAGGTAGAGGCCGATCAGGTGCCCGTTGAGGGTGCTGATCTCCTCGCCCACCACCACGTCCACGCCCAGCTCGGGGTGCTCGCGCGCGTAGTCGCGCGCGCGCAGCGCGCCGCCCACCCGATCGTGATCGGTGATGCCGACCACGTCGACCCGTCCCGCCGCGGCCCGCACCACCGCCTCCGGCGACTGGCCGCCGTCGCTGTAGAGCGTGTGC
>DASZJM010000070.1:0-2315 GCA_035948165.1 Candidatus Methylomirabilota bacterium | reverse complement strand
CAGATCGCGGGCGAGCTGATCGCGGAGGGCCGCCAGGCGGAGGGGCGCGACCGCTCGCGCCCGGCGCGCGTCGCCTACCGCCACGGGCTCGCCGACCGCACCCAGCTCGGCCGCGCGCTCGACGCCGCCCGCGCGGGGCAGTCGGCGTGGGCCGCCCGTCCGCCGGGGGAGCGCCGCGCGCTGCTCGACGGCGCGGCCACGGTGCTGGCCCATCGCCGTGGCGATCTCATCGGCGCCATGATCGTCGACGGCGCCAAGACGGTGACCGAGGCGGATCCGGAAGTCTCCGAGGCGATCGACTTCGCGCGCTACTACGCGCGCGCCCTCGGCCCGGGCGATGAGGTGGACGGCGCGCAGATGGAGCCGCTCGGGGTGGTGGTGGTGGCTCCGCCCTGGAACTTCCCGCTCTCGATCCCGGCGGGCGGGGTGCTGGCCGCGCTGGCCGCCGGCAACGCGGTGCTGCTCAAGCCCGCGCCCGAGGCGGTGCTGGTGAGCTGGCACCTGGCCCGCGCGCTCTGGGACGCGGGCATCCCGCGCGAGGCGCTGCAGCTCGTGCCGCTCCGCGACGACGAGGTCGGCCGCGACCTGATCACCGACCCGCGCGTGGACGGCGTCGTCCTCACCGGCTCGGTGGAGACCGCGCGTCGGTTCCTCGCCTGGCGGCCCGAGCTGGCGCTCTTCGCGGAGACGAGCGGCAAGAACGCGATCATCGTCACCGCGCTCTCGGATCGCGACCAGGCGATCCGCGACCTGGTGCGCTCCGCCTTCGGCCACGACGGCCAGAAGTGCTCGGCGGCGAGCCTTGCCATCTGCGAGGCCGAGGTGTACGACGACCCCACCTTCCGCCGCCAGCTCCGCGACGCGGCGGAGAGCCTGGCGGTCGGCAGCGCGTGGGACCCGGCGAGCCGCATCACACCGCTCACCCAGCCGCCCGGCGAGGCGCTGCGGCGCGCGCTGACCACGCTCGACCCGGGCGAGGAGTGGCTGCTCGCGCCGCGCGCGGGGAGCGAGGCGCCGCCGCTCTGGTCGCCCGGCATCAAGCTGGGCGTCCGCCCCGGCTCCTTCTTCCATCTCACCGAGTGCTTCGGGCCGGTGCTCGGGCTCATGCGCGCGGGCGATCTCGACGAGGCCATCGCCTTGGTCGACGCGATCCCGTTCGGTCTCACCAGTGGCATCCAGTCGCTCGACGACCGGGAGATCGCGCGCTGGCTCGAGCGCGTCGAGGCCGGGAACCTCTACGTGAACCGCCACATCACCGGCGCCGTGGTGGCCCGGCAGTCGTTCGGAGGCTGGAAGGCCTCGTCGGTGGGACCGGGGGCCAAGGCGGGCGGGCCCAACTACGTGGCCCAGCTCGGCCACTGGCGGCAGGTGACGGTGCCGACCGCCGCCGCACCGCTGCCGCCCGCGATGGCGGACCTGCTGCAGCGCTGCTTCGAGGCGGTGCCGCCCGGCGAGTCGGCCGCGGTGCTGCGGGCCAGCGCGAGCAGCTACGCCCACGCCTGGCAGGAGCATTTCGGCCATGAGCACGAGCCGGTGCGCCTGCTGGGCGAGCGCAACGTCTTCCGCTACCGCCCCTGTCGGCGTATGCTCGTGCGCGCCGAGGCGGCCACGCCCGCCGGCCGGCTGGCGCTTGCGCAGGTCCTGCTCGCCGCGCGCGCGTGCGGGGTGCCGGTCGCGATCAGCCTGGCCGAGGGCGTGCCGGGCCCATGGCTCGCGGACCCGGCGGACATCGAGGTCGCGGTCGAGCCCGAGCGCGCGCTGGTCGCGCGAGTCGGGGCGGGCGGCGTCGAGCGGCTGCGCGCGCTGGTGCCGCTCTCGCGCGAGGCACGGGCGGCGACGCACGCGGCGGGGGTGGTGGTGCTCGACGCGCCGGTCCTCGCCGCGGGCCGGCTCGAGCTGCGAGCCTACGTGCGCGAGCAGGCGGTCTCGCGCACCGTGCACCGGTACGGCACCGTGATGGAGGAGCCCGGCGGATGAGAATCGGCGTCCTGATCCCGACCCGCGGCGCGGTGATGGAATCGGCGCGGCGCCCGCCGGTCGAGGCGTGCTGGACGATGGCCCGCCAGGCCGACCGCGCGGGCTACGACGCGGTGTGGGTGGGCGACAGCGTGGTGGCCAAGCCGCGGCTCGACGCGGTGACCACGCTCGCCTACCTGGCCGGCATCACCGAGCGCGTGCGGCTCGGCACCGCGGTGCTGCTGCCCGCGCTGCGGCACCCGGTGGTGCTGGCCCAGCAGCTCGCCAACGTCGACCAGATCTCGCGCGGCCGCCTCGTGCTGGGCCTGGGCGTCGGCTGGAGCCTGCCGAGCGCCGAG
>DASZJM010000069.1:0-11026 GCA_035948165.1 Candidatus Methylomirabilota bacterium | reverse complement strand
GCCGCGGTGAACGCGCCGGTCACGTCGTTCATGCGGACCTGCCACTGCGAGAGCTGGATCCAGAGGACCGCCGAGTCGGGGTCGGTCTTGATCGCCTCGCGCAGCTGGGCGATGGCCTGGGGCAGGCGGCCGGCCCGCGCTTCCATCTGGGCGATCACGTAGTGGTCGTAGGCCTCGCCCTGCGCGCCGATGGGCCGGCGGACCAGCGGGGTCGCCTCGACCGTCGAGCTCGACGCGTCGGAGTCGGCGATCGTCCCGGTGCTGGCGCAGCCGGCGAGGGCGCCGGCCAGGATCGCGCCGCCCAGGGCGAGGATCGCGAGGGAGCGGGAACGGCGCGCGATCAGGTCCTTCGACACGACGCGACGGAGCGTCGAGGCCAGGTCGGCGTCCTGCACGGGGGCGAGCGCGCTCTCCACGAGCGCGGCTTCGTCGGGATCGAGACGGGTGGAGCCGGTGGGGGGCGTCGCGCGCCGCGCGGGCCCCGGCGCCGCGGGCGCCGGGCCGGCGAGGCTCAGGCGCACCGAGGTGACGGACGGGCCGAAGCGGGCACGGATCGCGCTGAGGACTTCCGCGGATCGCATGGAGAGCTCCTGGAGCCAGGGTGAGTTGTCGACCATGATCGTGAGCGTTCCCCCCTTGAGCTCCCCGGGTCGCGAGCGGCGGGAGAGGTCGGCGCCCACCGCGGCGCGCCAGCCCAGACGGATCCGCTCGGCGAGCAGTCGCTCCTCGAGAGCGGGAACGGCGGCGAGCAGCACGTCGCCCACGCGAACGGGAGAGGGAGAGCGAGTCGCGCTCCGCATCGTTTCCCATGATACGCGACCGGCTACGTCCTCGCTACATCGTAGACCACTGAATGGGGTAGACCACTGAATGGGGTAGACCACTGAATGAGTAGCCTCGTCGACGCGCGAATCCGTCGCGCGGGGGCCGGGGGGCAAATTGACTCCAATCGGACGGACATTTATAGTGTCGGAACCATGGCCCGACCCAAACGCGGGGAGATTCTGTCCCTGACGATCGACGACCTGGCCTTCGGCGGGGAGGGCGTCGGGCGGGCCGATGGATACGTGGTCTTCGTGCCGGGCGCGCTCCCGGGGGATCGGCTGCGGGTGCGGCTCGTCCAGGTCCGCTCTCGCTTCGGCCGCGGCGTCATCGACGAGGTCCTCGAGCCCTCGCCCCAGCGGGTGGAGGCGCCCTGCCCCTACTTCGGGCGCTGCGGGGGGTGCCGCCTGCAGCACGTGGCCTACCCGGCCCAGCTCGCGTTCAAGGCGAAGCAGGTGGCCGACGCGCTCGAGCGCCTGGGGGGCCTGCGCGACGTCCTGCTCCGCCCCATCATCGGGGCGGACGAGACCTTCGGCTACCGGAACAAGATGGAGTTCACGGTGGCGCGCGCGCGGGGCTCCGCGGCGGGCGGGCCGGGCGGCGGGCCCGGCGGCCCGCCCGGTAGCATAGTTGTCGGCCTGCACGAGACCGAGCGCTACGACTCGGTGCTCGACATCGAGCGCTGCCTGTTGCAGTCCGACCGGATGAACGGCCTGCTCGCGGAGGCGCGCGCGTTCTTCGTCGACCGTGGGCTCACCGTCTACGAGCAAGACCCCGGCGAGGGGCTGCTGCGCTTCCTGATGCTGCGGGAGGGCAAGCACACCGGCGAGCTGATGACCAACGTGGTGACCTCCGCGCCCGCGGTGTCCGAGCTGGCCCCGCTGGTGGAGCGCCTGCAGGCCCGCGACACGGGGACCACGAGCGTGGTCATGAACGTGAATCCCAAGAAGGCGAGCGTGGCGGTCGGGGTGGAGGAGCACCTGCTGGGTGGGCGCGACCACATCCGCGAGCGCGTGGGCGGGCTGACCTTCCGCGTCTCGGCCAACTCGTTCTTCCAGACCAACACTCGCCAGGCCGAGCGGCTCTTCGAGCTGGTGGTCGACTCCGCCGGCCTGACCGGCACCGAGACCGTGCTCGACCTCTACTCGGGAACCGGCGCGATCAGCCTGCTGCTGGCCCGCCGGGCGCGCTGGGTCTACGGGGTGGAGCTGGCCCAGGCGGCGGTGGACGACGCGGGGGCGAACGCGGCGGCCAACGGGATGACCAACTGCACCTTCCTGAGCGGCGAGGTGCGCTTCGTGCTGCCCTCCCTGATCGCCAAGGGCGTGACCGCGGAGGTCGTGGTCGCGGATCCGCCGCGGGCCGGCTTCCATCCCAAGGCGCTCCACGCGCTGATCACCCTCGGGGCCCGCCGCATCGTGTACGTCTCGTGCAACCCCACCACGCTGGCGCGCGATCTGGGCGAGCTGGTGCGGGGCGGCTATCGCCTGGAGTGGGTCCAGCCGGTCGACATGTTCCCCCACACCCCGCACATCGAGGCGGTGGCCCGTCTGGAGCGCGTCGCCTCGTGACGGCGTACCTGCGGCGCCGCTTGTGGCAGTCGCTCCTGGTGCTCTTCGGCGTCTCGGTGGTGGTCTTCCTCATCCTGCACCTGACCGGCGATCCCGCCGCGCTCCTGCTGCCCCCCGACGCCACCGCGGAGGACATCGCCAAGTTCCGGACCGCGATGGGGTTCGACGATCCGGTGGCGGTCCAGTACCTCCGCTTCCTGAAGGGCGCGGTGCGGGGCGACTTCGGCGAGTCGCTGCGTCACGGCGAGCCCGCGATGGGCCTGGTGCTCGAGCGCCTGCCCGCCACCTTCGAGCTGGCCGGGGCGGGCCTGCTGATCGCGCTCGGCCTCGCGATCCCCGCCGGCATCGTCTCCGCGGTCCGCCGCAACACCTCGGTGGACTACATCTCCACCGTGGTGGCCCTCCTCGGCCAGGCCATGCCGACCTTCTGGCTCGGCATCATGCTGATCCTGGTCTTCTCGGTGCGGCTCAACTGGCTGCCGTCATCGGGCCGCGGCGGCCTCGAGCACCTGATCCTGCCCGCGATCACGCTCGGGCTCTTCACCACCGCGCGCATCACCCGGCTCACCCGATCCGGCATGCTCGAGGTGCTCGGCCAGGACTACGTCCGCACCGCGCGGGCCAAGGGGGTGGGGGAGCCGCCGGTGATCTGGAAGCACGCGCTCAAGAACGCGTCGATCCCGATCGTCACCATCGTGGGCATCGAGCTCGGCACGCTGCTCGGCGGCTCGGTGATCACCGAGACCATCTTCGCGTGGCCGGGGGTGGGACGCCTGTCGGTCCAGGCCATCTTCAACCGGGACTACCCGGTGGTGCAGTCGGCGGTGTTCCTGCTCGCGAGCACCTTCGTGATCGTGAACTTCCTGGTCGACGTGGTCTACACCTACCTCGACCCGCGCATCCGATTCCGCTGATGGCCGCGCTGCCCCCGTCTGTCGCCCGCGAAGCCGTCGCGCTCGCGACGCCCCCCCGGAGCGCGGCCGAGCGCGAGTGGGTGACCCTGCTCCGCCGCCTGGTGCGGCGGCGCACCGCGCTCTTCGGGGCGATCGTGGTCCTGGGCGTGCTGCTCGCCGCGGCCCTCGCCCCGCTGGTGGCGCCCTTCGATCCGCTCGAGCAGGACATCGGCCAGCGGCTCAAGGAGCCGGGCTGGCAGGACGCGCAGGGGCGCGTGCACCCGCTCGGCACCGATCACCTGGGCCGCGACATCCTCTCGCGCATCGTCTTCGGCGCGCGCATCGCCCTCGTGGTCGGGCTGGCCGCGGTGCTGATCTCGGGGGTCCTCGGGATGCTCATCGGGCTCCTGGCCGGCTACTTCGGCGGGCGGGTGGACGACTTCCTGATGCGCCTGGCCGACATCCAGCTCGCCTTCCCGTTCATCCTGCTCGCGATCGCGGTGATCGGGGTGCTGGGCCCGAGCCTGCGCAACATCATCATCGTCATCGGGGTGTCGTCGTGGGTGGTCTACGCCCGGGTGGTGCGCGGCGAGGTGCTCTCCATCCGCGAGCGCGAGTACGTGCAGGCCGCCATCGCGCTGGGGAGCCAGCACTGGCGCGTGCTGCGCCACCACGTGCTGCCCAACACCTTCACCCCGTGGCTGGTGGTGGCCACCCTCGACATGGCGCGGGTGATCGTCATCGAGTCCGCTCTCTCGTTCCTGGGGCTCGGGGTGCAGCCGCCCACGCCCACCTGGGGCGGCATGCTCGCCGACGGGCGGGTCTACCTCTCCACCGCGTGGTGGCTCGCCACCTTCCCCGGCCTCGCGATCCTGATCACGGTCCTCGGGATCAATCTCCTCGGCGACGGCCTTCGCGACACCCTGGATCCCCGCCTGAAGGTCTAGCCCATGAGCGACGACACCCTGGTCCTGAGCGGCGCCCGCATCATCGACGGCACCGGCGCCGAGCCGGTCCGCGGGCGCGCGGTGGTGGTGGAGCGCGGGACGATCACCGCGGTGGTCGACGAGGCGCGCGCCCCGCGCGGCACCGGGATCGACCTCGCGGGCCACACCCTGCTGCCCGGCCTCATCAACTGCCACGTGCACCTCTGCTTCGGGGCGGAGGCCGACCCGGTGCGGCCGATGCGGGAGGAGCCCCTGGCTTTCACCGCGCTGAAGGCGCTCATGCGGGCCCAGCAGACCGCGGAGGCGGGGGTGACCACGGTGCGTGACCTGGGCGGTCGCGACTACGCGGAGATCGCGGTGCGGCGCGCGATCCAGGAGGGCTGGGTGCACGGCCCGCGCATCGTGGCCGCGGGGCGGCCGGTGTGCATGACCGGCGGCCACGGGCACTTCCTGGCTCGGGAGGCGGACGGCCCCGACGACGCGCGCAAGGCGGTGCGCGAGCAGCTCAAGGCGGGCGCCGACGTCATCAAGATCATCGCCACCGGTGGGGTCATGACCCCGGGGGTGGAGCCGGGGTCCCCGCAGCTGACCCTCGAGGAGATGCGCGCGGCCATCGAGGAGGCGCGCAAGGCAGGTCGCCGCACCGCGGCCCACGCGATGGCCGCCTCCGGCATCAGCGACGCGATCACGGCGGGGATCACCTCGATCGAGCACGGCATCTACCTCACCGACGAGATCGTGGCCCACATGCGCCGCGACGGGACGTTCCTGGTCCCCACCCTGAACGCGCCGGTGGCGATCGCCTCGGGCGGGCTCGCGGCCGGCATCCCCGAGTTCATGGTGCGCAAGTCGGAGCTGGTGATGCCGGCCCACGTGGCGAGCTTTCAGCTCGCGCACAAGGCCGGGGTGCGGATCGCGGCGGGGGCCGACTCGGGCACCCCGCTGAACCTCCA
The DNA here is from genome assembly GCA_035948165.1 of Candidatus Methylomirabilota bacterium. Taxonomy (GTDB): domain Bacteria; phylum Methylomirabilota; class Methylomirabilia; order Rokubacteriales; family CSP1-6; genus CAMLFJ01. The sequence continues at coordinate 5,840 of DASZJM010000069.1, read as the reverse complement.
CGGCTCGCTGCTGCCCGAGCTCGAGCTGATGGTGAAATACGGCATGACCCCGCTCGAGGCCATCCGCTCCGCCACCACCGTCGCGGCCGACTGCCTCGGCCTGGGCGCGGTGACCGGGCGCGTCGCCCCCGGCTACGCGGCCGATCTCATCGCGGTGGCGGGCGATCCGGCGGAGCGCCTGCAGGCCCTGAGCGACCTGCGCCTGGTGCTCGTCAACGGCCGGACGATCCGGCGCGAGGCCCCGAGCTGATCACTGCGCTCCCGTTGACACCGACCACCCCCGCACGTATGGTTCGGGCCTGATGAGGGCGCGGCTCCTCGGCCTGCTGGTGCTCGCGGCCCTCGTGCCCGCGCTGGTCGCGCTCACCCCGCTGGCCTACGCGAGCCCGCCGGATCCGGTCTGGATCTCCGGCTTCTTCGACGACGGCGACCACGACGACGTCGTCGTCCTCGTCACCTCGGCGGGCGGCGCCATCGATCCCTTCCCGCTCCAGGGGGAGTGGACCGCGCCCGCACCCGCCGATCGCCTCCGCCCCGGAGAGTCCCCGTCGATCCCGGCGCGCCCCGCACTATCCGGCAGCACCCCCCGCGCTCCGCCCGCCGCCTAGCTCTCCGACTCGGTCGACTGACCGCGGCGCCGCCGCGGTCGAAGCACTGGTCACAAGGCACGTCCCGAGACGGGTGCGTCCGCATCCGGGAGGCCCGGCGTCTCCACCCCCGCGATGCCCGCTGCCCAGGAGCGAGCAGATCCATGACGAGGGTCCGAGGGGTGAGGAGGCGCCGCGCGGCGGGGCCGCTGCGGCTGGCGATCGTGAGCGTGGCCCTGGCCGCGTGCGGATCGCTCGTGAAGATGGAGCCGGCCGCGGCGGACGGTCCGCGGATCTCCGGGCTCGAGATCGCGACGGCCCGCCCGGTGGCGGGGTGTCCGGTGCGCTTCCGGCTGCACCTTGATGCCGGCGCCAACGATCGGATGCTGGCCGGGATCGGCTGGGTGCGCCTCGACCGCCGGGCCGGGGGTCACGGCCATGAGGTCGAGGCGATCGTGCTGGCGCCGTCGGGCGACGCGGTGGTGTCGCTCGCCCCCGGGCGCCGCGGAGTCTACTCCTACCAGGTCCAGGTCGCCGACCGCTCCGGTCGCTGGAGCAACGTGCTGGAGGCGCGGGTCGCGGTCGACCCCGCGCCCGACGGGGAGACCTCTCCGTGCACCTGAGCCACGCGGTCCGCGCGCCCGCGCTCGCCCTGCTCCTCGCCGCGGCGCCCGGCCCGGCGGGGGCGCAGGCTGCGCTCGGCCGGCTGACCCTCGAGGACGCGGTCGCGCTCGCGGCCCGCGCCAACCCGGTGCTGCGGGCCAAGCAGTTCGAATTCCAGGCGGTCGGAGCCAACGAGATCACCGCGGGGCTGCGCCCCAACCCGACCGCGACCTACCTCGCCGAGCAGTTCGGCGGCGGCAGCGCGGCCCTGGTGCAGCACACCTTTTCGATCGGCCAGCCCATTGAGCTCGGCGGCAAGCGGCAGCGGCGCCTGGAGAGCGCGCGGGCCGCCACGCGGGTCAGCGGCCACGAGTTCGAGGACGTGCGGCGGCAGGTCGTCTTCCAGGTCAAGAAGGCCTTCACCGACGCGCTCGTCGCGCGCCAGGAGCTCGGGCTCGTGGAGGAGAACGTGCGCAGCCTCGACGACCTGGAGCGGATCCAGCGCTTCCGGGCCGAGCGGGGCGACATCTCCGAGCTCGAGCTGCTGCGCGTCGAGGTGCAGCGCTTCGCCCTCGACCGGGACGCGGCGGACGCACGCCAGGCCCTGCGGATGGCCCGGATCGCGCTGCGCGCGGCCACCGATCCCACCCAGGTCCCGGAGGACTTCGAGGTGGTCGGCGCGCTCGCGGACCGCGACGTGGCGCCCGCGGCGGTCGATCTCTACCGGCGGGCGCTCGACCGCCGGCCGGACCTGCGGGCGGCGGAGGCGGCGCGGGCCAAGGCGCGCGCCGACGTCGGGCTGGCCCGCGCCAACGCGTGGTGGGACGTCACCCCGCAAGTGGAGTACCAGCGCATCGGCCCCGACAACACCATCGGCTTCGGCATCAGCGTGCCGATCAAGATCTTCGACCGCAACCAGGGCGAGATCGCGCGCACCCGCGCCGAGACCCAGCGGGTCGACGCGGCCCGCGAGGCGATGGCGGTGCAGATCCTGGCCGAGGTCGACGGCGCGCTCGCGTCGCTGCGCACCGAGCGGCAGACGCTCGACCTGCTCCGCGACGTGTACCTGCCCAAGGCCCGCCGGGCGCGCGACACGGTGGAGTTCGCGTACCGGCGGGGCGGGGTGAGCCTGCTCGACTACCTGGACGCGCAGCGCACCTACCGGGACACCACCACCGAGTTCGTGCGCTCGCTCGGCAGCTACTGGACCGCGTACTACCAGCTCGAGGCCGCGGTGGGCGGCTCGCTCGGAGAGAACTAGCATGCGCCTCGCCCCGCTCCTGCTCTCGATCGTCGCCCTCGGCGCCGCCTGCGGCGACCCCGCCGGGAGCAAGGCCCCGCCCGCCGAGCCGGCGGCCAAGGCGGGCGACGCGGCCCCGCCCACCGAGGAGGTGAAGCTCGCGCGGCCCGAGTACCGCACCCGGGCCACCAGCCTCGAGACCACCGGCAAGGTGGTGTTCGACGAGGAGCATCTGGTGCGGCTCACCGCGCCGGTGACCGGCCGCGTGGTGGAGGTGCTGGTGCGGCCCGGCGACGTGGTGGAGTCGGGCCGCCGCCTCCTGGTGCTCGACAGCCCCGACGTGGGCCTCGCCCGGTCCGACTACGTCAAGGCCACCGCGGACGCGGAGCGCGCCGATCACGCCCTCCGGCTCGCGCGCGACCTCTTCGAGGTCCGGGCGGTGGCCCAGAAGGAGGTGCGGGACGCGGAGAGCGAGTACCGCAAGGCGACCGCGGAGCGGGACCGCGCGGCCGCGCGTCTGCGCACCCTGGGGATGGACCCCGAGCGGAGCGACGACGGCCCCACCACGGTGGCGCTGACCGCGCCGCGCAGCGGGGTGGTGGTCGAGCGCAACGTCAGCCCGGGACAGGTGGTGGCCTACGGGCAGTCGGACGCGCCCGCGAGCCTGCTGGTGATCGCGGATCTCTCCACCATGTGGGTGCTCGCCGACGTCTACGAGCCCGACGTGCCGCGGGTGCGCATCGGCCAGCCCGTGACCGTGACGCTGCCCTGCTGTCCGGGAGAGCGCTACCAGGGGCGGGTGGCCGGCATCGGCGACGCCATCGACCGCGAGTCGCGGACCCTCAAGGTGCGGGCGGTGGTGCCCAACCGCAGCCGCGCGCTCAAGGGCGAGATGTTCGCGCGGGTCAGCATCGACACCGGGGCGCGCCAGGCCCTGGTGGTGCCGCTGGGCGCGATCCACCGCGACGGCAGCGCCACGTTCGTGCTGGTGGAGAAGACGCCGGGCGAGTACGAGCGCCGGCCGGTGACGATCGGGGCGGAGGCGGACGGGACGGTCGAGATCGTGAGCGGGGTCACGCCCGCGGAGTCGGTGGTCAGCTCGGGCGGCATCCTCCTGAAGCGCCAGGCCCGATGATCGAGCGGATCGTCGCATTCGCGCTCCACCAGCGCTTCGTGGTGGTGGCGCTGGCCCTCATCCTCACGGTGGGCGGCCTGGTCTCGTACGGCCACCTGCCGATCGAGGCCTACCCCGACGTGGGCGACGTGAAGGTCGAGATCATCACCCTCTGGCCGGGCCACGCCGCCGAGGAGGTGGAGCGGCTCATCACGATCCCGCTGGAGAACGAGCTGAACGGCATCGCCAACGTCACCTTCCTCCGCTCCGACACCCTCTTCGGGCTCTCCAACATCCGGGTCCTCTTCGCGGACGGGACCGACGACTACTGGGCGCGCCAGCAGGTGCAGGAGCGGCTCGCGGGGGCGGAGATCCCATCGGACGCCAAGCCCCAGCTCGGCCCCCTCTCCGGGGTGATCGGAGAGATCTTCCGCTACACCCTCGAGTCGAAGACGATGCCGCTCTACGAGGTCAAGGCGATCCAGGACTGGGTCCTCGAGCGCGAGTTCAAGAAGGTGCCGGGGGTGGCGGACGTGGTGTCGTGGGGCGGCGGCACCAAGCAGTACCAGGTGGTGGTGGATCCGGGACGGCTGCGCGCCTACAACCTCACCCTCAAGCAGGTGTTCGACGCGGTGTCGAGCAACAACTCCAACGCGGGGAGCGGCTACATCGCGCAGGGCGACTACCGCATCCCGGTGCGGGGCATCGGCCTCGTGCAGTCGGTGGCCGACATCGAGGGGATCGTGGTGGCGGCCCAGAAGGGCACGCCGGTGCGGGTGCGCGACATCGGGGAGGTGGCCATCGGCACCGCGATCCGCCTGGGCGTGCTCGGGCGCGACCACGACGACGACCTGGTGCAGGGGATCGTGCTGATGCGCAAGGGCGAGAACCCGGGCCAGGTCATCGAGAGGGTCAAGGCGCGCGCGGCGGAGGTCGCCAAGCTCCTGCCCGCCGGCGTCGAGCTGCGGCCCTACTACAGCCGCGACCGGCTCGTGCAGACCACCGTGCACACCGTGCTGCGCAACCTGATCGAGGGCGCGGCCCTGGTGGTCATCCTGCTCTCGCTCTTCCTCTACAACATCCGCGCCGCCCTCATCGTGGCGGTGACCATCCCCCTGTCGCTGCTGTTCGCGTTCATCTTCATGGACCTGCGCGGGATCCCGGCCAACCTGCTCTCGCTGGGGGCGATCGACTTCGGGATCATCGTGGACGGCGCGGTGATCATGACCGAGAACATCGTGCGCCGCCTGGCCGACCGCCGGCCGCGCGGGGCCCAGATCGCCCGGGAGGTGCAGCACGCCGCGGTGGAGGTGGCGCGGCCGCTCACCTTCGCGGTGCTGATCATCATGACGGTGTACGTGCCGATCCTCACCTTCCAGCGGATCGAGGGCAAGCTGTTCCGGCCCATGGCGGTGACCATCTCCCTGGCCGTGATCGGGGCCCTCGTCCTCACCCTCACCCTCATCCCGGTGCTCGCGACCCTCCTGTTCCGCCGGCCGCCCTCCGAGCGGGAGAGCCCGCTGCTCCGCTGGCTGCGCCGCCCGTATCTCCCCGCGCTCCGCTGGTGCCTCGCGCGGCCGCGGCTGCCGGTGCTGGGCGCGGCGGTCGGGGTGGTCGCCGCCCTCTTCGTGTTCTCGCTGCTCGGCAAGGAGTTCCTGCCCGAGCTGGACGAGGGAGACCTCTGGGTGCGCACCCAGTTCCCCATCGGGATCTCGATCGAGGCGGTGCGCCCCTACGTGCACGAGATCCGCGAGCGGCTGCTCAAGTTCCCCGAGGTGCGGGTGGTGGTCTCCCAGCTGGGGGCGCCCGACGACGGCACCGACCCGGAGGCCCCCGACAACGTGGAGTTCTACGTCGGGCTCCGCCCGCGCGAGGAGTGGGCGAACCCGGACAAGGAGAAGCTGGTGGAGGCGATGACCGAGGCCCTCGCGAGCATCCCGGGGATCACCACCAACTTCTCGCAGCCGATCAAGGACAACGTGGACGAGGCGCTCGCGGGAACCAAGGGCGAGCTCGCCATCAAGCTCTACGGCGCCGACTTCTTCGTGATGGACGCGAAGGCCAAGGAGATCGCGGCGGTGCTGCGGGAGATCCGCGGGGTCGCCGACCTCGACTACGACCACGCCCCCGGGCAGCCGCAGCTGCAGATCGTGGTCGACCGGCGCGCGGCGGCCCGCTACGGGATCAACGTGCAGGACATCCAGGACGTCATCGAGGCGGCCACCAAGGGGCGGGTGGTGACCGAGGTCTTCGAGCGGGAGCGCCGCTTCGGCATCGCGGTGCGGCTCGCCACCCC
>DASZJM010000068.1:0-10236 GCA_035948165.1 Candidatus Methylomirabilota bacterium | reverse complement strand
CCCGCCTCGTCGCCCTGGCTGCTCTCGAGCAGTGCCTGCAGCGCGGTCATGTCGCCGCCCAGGCGCGCCTCCTGCTCGGCGGCCGCCATCAGCGCCCGCTCCAGCTCGAGCAGCTGCGCGGCGGTCTCGTCGCGCTCGCCCGCGAGCTGCTCGTGCTCGGCCGCGAGGGTCTCCAGGTGCCGGCCGACCCGGTCGGACTCGCGCTGCACCGACTCGAGGTCTTTCTCGCCGGAGAGCCGGGCGGTCTCCTGCGCCTGGTAGTTGGACTGGATTCCCTCGAGGCGGGCGCGCAGCGCCGCCACCTCGCCCTCGACCGTCTCGAGGTGCGCCGCCGCCGCGTCGACCTCGCGGGCGAGGCCTCCCAGCTCCTCGACCAGCTGGCGGATCGCGCGCTTGCGGCCGAGCAGGGAGTGATCGTTGGACTCGCGCTCGGTGCCGCGATGGCCGCCGGTGAGACGGCCGCTCGGCGAGAGCACCTCGCCGGAGCGGGTGACGTAGGTCGCGACCACCCCGTTGCGACGCCACAGGGTCTCGGCCTGGTCGAGGTGCGCGACGACGCCCACCCGCCCCAGCAGGTAGTGCAGCAGGGCCGGCCGCGGGCCGCCCACCAGGCGGGCCGCCCAGCTCACCTCGCCGGAATCCTCGGGCACCGAGGCGGGCGCGGGCAGGGTCTCGAGCGGCAGCAGCGTCGCGGAGCCCGCGCCTTCGCGCTCGAGGTAGCCGAGCGCGGCGCGCGCGTTCTCGAAGCGCTCCACCACGACCCACTGCAGCCGGTCGCCGAGCACCGCCTCCACCGCCGCCTCGAGGCCGTTCGGGACCTCGAGGAGATCCGCCACGGTGCCGACCACGCCGCCCAGGTCGCCCGCGGCGGTGCGCGCGAACATGGCCCGCACGCCGGCTCCGTAGCCCTCGCGCTCCCGCTCCAGCCGCTCGAGGGCCTCGAGGGCCGACTGGCGGGCCGCGAGCTTCACCCGGAGCCCGGCGACGGATTCCTGCGCGGCGGCCCGGACCGTCTCCCGGTCGCGCCGCGCGGCCTCGATCTCCTGCAGCTCGCTGCTCAGCAGCGAGAGCTGGGCGCCGGTGCGCTGGTGCGCCGCCTCCAGGCGCAGGCGGCTCGCCGACAGGGCGTCGGCCTCGGTGCGCGCGGTGGCCAGCTCGGCGGCGAGGCGGTCGGCCCGGCGATCGACCTGGGTGCGGCGCTCGCGCAGCTCGCCGCTCGAGCGCGTGAGGTCGGCGCGGGCGCCCGCCACCCGGATCTGCTCCAGGCGGATGGTCTCGAAGCGCTCTCGCCGCTCGCTGAGCGCGGACCGGCAGGCCTCGATCTGCGCCTCGACCCGCCGCACCTCCTCGTCCTGGTGGCCGTGCCGCTGCCGGGCCTCGTCGAGCGCGCGGCTCTTCTCGTCCCGCTCCGCGGAGAGGGCGACCCGCCGCTCCGCGAGGCCGCGGATCTCCTCCTCGAGGCGCGTCTCCTCCGTGAGCAGATCCTGGATCTGGAGCCCCATCTGCTCGCGGCGCTCGAGCAGGCGCTCGGCCTCGCCCTGGATCTTCTGCACCGACTGGCGGAGATCGCCCAGGCGGTACTCGGTGTCCTGGATCGCGGCGGCCTGGAGCGCCTGCCGTCCGGTGAGCGTAGCCACCCGGGCGCGCTGCTGCTCCTCCGCCTCGCGGAGCGACTCCATCTCGCGGGTGACCACCTCGTGCTGGGTGGCCAGCGCCGCGTAGTCGGCCGCGACCAGGGCCAGGTCGAGGCTCTGCCGCTCCGACTGGAGCGCCTTGTACTGTTGCGCCTTCCGGGCCTGGCGCTCGATCGAGGAGAGCTGCCGCCGCACCTCCTCCATGACGTCGCGCAGCCGCTGCATGTTGAGGCGGGTGGCGTCGAGCTTGCCCTGGGTCTCGGACCGCTGCTGCTTGTAGCGGGCGACACCGGCCGCTTCCTCGATGAACAGACGGCGCTCCCACGGCTTGGCGGTCAGCACGTGGTTGAGGCGCTCCTGGTCCATGAGCGCGTAGGCCTTGGGATTCACCCCGGTGCCCGCGAAGAGGTCCTGCACGTCGCGCAGGCGGCACACGTTGGTGTTGAGCAGGTACTCGCTCTCCCCGGTGCGATACAGGCGCCGGGCCACCGCCACCTCGCTCCAGGGCACGTTGAGGCCGCCGTCGTTGTTGAAAACGAGGCTGACCTCGGCCATGCCGACCATCTTCCGCGACGCGGAGCCGTGGAAGATGACGTCCTCCATCTTGTTACCGCGGAGGGTCTTGGGGCTCTGCTCGCCGAGGGCCCAGCGCATCGCGTCGGCCACGTTGGACTTGCCGCACCCGTTCGGGCCGACGATGCAGGTGACCCCGGGGAAGACCTTCACGTCGGTCTTCTCGGCGAACGACTTGAAGCCGTGGATCAGGATCGATTCGAGTCGCATGACGTGGAAACGCCCGCAGGGCGTGTTTCATTGATAACACACGGCCGGCGGATCAACCAAGAAAAAACCCCACGAGTGGGGGGGGCGGGGCCGCCCCGGCACTACCGGGTGGGTCGAGCCGGAGGGGCGGTTAGGCCCCCTTGAGCAGGCAGCACTTCTTGTACTTCTTGCCGGAGCCACACGGGCACGGATCGTTGCGGCCGACCTTCTGCCCGTCGGCGGCGCGGGGCTCGGTGCGGGTCGCGGCCGCGCGGGGTGCCGCGTCGCCCTGCTCCCCGCCCCGGGTCTCCTGCCACTCGGGGGCCCGCTGGGCCACGCGCGTGGTGGGCGTGTCCTCCTGGGTCATGCGCACCTTGAAGAGCTGCTCGACCGCCGTCTCCTTCAGGCTGCCGATCATCTCCTGGAACATGTCGAAGGCTTCCTTCTTGTACTCGGTCAGCGGATCGCGCTGGCCGTAGCCGCGCAGCCCGATGCCCTCCTTCAGATGATCCATGTTGAGCAGGTGCTCGCGCCAGAGCTGGTTGATCCCGCGGAAGCCGCCGCCCTCCCACTCGAGGCCCAGCACGATCCAGCGCTCGAGCCGGTGGAACATCTCGCCGCCCATCTCCTGCTCGCGCTCGCGGTAGTGGCGCTCCGCCGCCTCGGTGATCTCGTCGACCAGGGCGGGCTGGGCGCTCACCTCTTCCAGGTGCGCGGTCGGCACCCGGAAGTCGAACTGGCGATGGAGGGCCTCGTTGAGGCCGACCAGGTCCCAGTCCTCGGGGTGCGCGTCGGCGGCCGCGTAGCGCTCGACCACCGAGCCGGCCAGGTCGCCGATCCACTCGAGGACCGTCTCCTCCTGGCTCTCGCCGGCCAGGACCTCGCGGCGCAGCCCGTAGACGATCTCGCGCTGCTTGTTCATCACGTCGTCGTACTCGAGGAGGTGCTTGCGGATCTCGAAGTTGCGCGTCTCGACCCGCTTCTGGGCGGTCCCGATCGCCCGGGTGACCAGCTTGTGCTCGATCGGCTCGCCTTCCTCCATGCCGAGGCGGTCCATGATGCGCTGGATCCGCTCGGACCCGAAGATGCGCAGGAGGTCGTCCTCGAGCGAGAGGTAGAACCGGGATGACCCGGGGTCGCCCTGGCGTCCGGAGCGCCCGCGGAGCTGGTTGTCGACCCGGCGCGACTCGTGTCGCTCGGTGCCGATGATGTGGAGGCCCCCCAGGGCCACCACCCGCTCGTGCTCGGGGTCGGTCGACTTCTTGGCCTCGAGCCAAGCCGCCTCGCGCGCGTCGGCGGGCGCGGTGGCGGGATCGAGCCCCTTCTTGCTCAGCAGGGCCTTGGCGAGGAAATCGGGGTTGCCGCCGAGCAGGATGTCGGTGCCGCGCCCGGCCATGTTGGTCGCGATGGTGACCGACTTCTCGCGGCCGGCCTGGGCCACGATCTCGGCCTCGCGCTCGTGGTACTTGGCGTTCAGCACCTGGTGCTGGATCCCGCGCTTCTTGAGGAGCTTGGAGAGACGCTCCGACTTCTCGATGGAGACGGTGCCCACCAGGACCGGCTGGCCCTGACCGTGCCGCTCCGCGATCTCGTTGGCCACCGCGTCGAACTTCTCGCGCTCGCTCTTGTAGACCACGTCCGGGAAGTTGACCCGCCCGAGCGTGCGGTTGGTCGGGATCACCGTGACGTCGAGCTCGTAGATCTTGGCGAACTCCTCGGCCTCGGTGGCCGCGGTGCCGGTCATGCCGGAGAGCTTGTCGTACATCCGGAAGTAGTTCTGGAGCGTGATGGTGGCGAGGGTCTGGTTCTCCCGCGCGATCTTGAGGCCTTCCTTGGCCTCCACCGCCTCGTGCAGCCCGTCGGACCAGCGCCGGCCCGGCATCATGCGCCCGGTGAACTCGTCCACGATAATGACCTGGGCCTGGAGCGACGCCCGCCCCTGGTCGTCCACCGTCTCCAGGTCCTTGACCACATAGTCCACGTCCTTGTGAAAGATGTGGTGAGCCTTCAGCGCCTGGTGGATGTGGTGGGCGGTCTCGATGTGGGTCGGGTCGGAGAGATTCTCGATGCCGAGCAGCCGCTCGCAGTAGGCGCCGCCCTGGTCGGTCAGGGAGACGGTGCGCGACTTCTCGTCGACGATGAAGTCGCCCTCCGCGGTCTCCTCGATCTCGGAGAGTTTGCCCTCCACGATAGTGGCGGCCCGCTTGAGCCGCGGGATGATCCGGTTGACCTTCTCGTAGAGGGGGGCCCGGCTCTCCGCGCTCCGGTCGCGCCCCGAGATGATGAGCGGGGTGCGCGCCTCGTCGATCAGGATCGAGTCGACCTCGTCCACGATCGCGTAGAAGTGCTCGCGCTGGACGATGTCGTCGAGGCTGAACTGCATGTTGTCGCGGAGGTAGTCGAAGCCGAACTCGTTGTTGGTCCCGTAGGTGATGTCGGCCGCGTAGGCCTCCTTCCGGGTGACCGGGCGGAGGGCGGCGAGCCGGATGTCCGGCGAGGCGAAGTCGGGATCGTAGCGGTACTGCATCTCGTGCTGGATCACCCCGACGGTCAGGCCGAGCGCGTGGTAGATCGGCCCCATCCACTGCGCGTCGCGGCGGGCCAGGTAGTCGTTGACCGTGACCACGTGGGTCCCCTTGCCGGGGAGCGCGTTGAGGTAGGCGGGGAGCGTGGCCACCAGGGTCTTGCCCTCCCCGGTCGCCATCTCCGCGATCTTCCCGGAGTGGAGCACCATGCCGCCCATCATCTGGACGTCGAAGTGGCGCATGTGGACGGTCCGGCGCGCGGCCTCGCGGACCACCGCGAAGGCTTCGGGCAACAGGTCGTCGAGCTCGGCCCCGTCGGCGAGCCGCTGGCGGAGCTCGGTGGTGCGGGCGCGAAGGGACTCGTCGGAGAGGGTCTGCAGCCGGGGCTCAAGGGCGGCGATCTCGGCCACCGCCGGGCGCATGCGCTTGACGTCGCGCTCGTGCTTGGTGCCGAAGATCGAGCGGAAGATGGCGTTCAGCATCAGGGCCTCATCTTACACCACCCGCGAGGCACGGCCGCCGGCCTGGGTCAGCGCGCGTCCCGCAGGAGCTCGCGGGCGTGCCGGCGGGACGCCTCGGTGACCCGCTCGCCGCCCAGCATGCGGGCCAGCTCGTCCACCCGGGCCGCCGCGGGAAGGAGGGTCACGCTGGTCCGCGTCGCGCCGCGGGCCACGCGCTTCTCCACCAGCAGGTGCTGGCCCGCGTAGGCCGCGATGGGGGCCAGATGGGTCACGCAGAGCACCTGGCGGCCCGCCGCGCTGGCCGCGAGCTTCTGGCCCACCACGTCCGCCACGCGGCCGCCGATCCCCGCGTCCACCTCGTCGAAGACCAGCACCGGCACGTCGTCGGCGGCGGCGAGGATCGTCTTCGCGGCCAGCATCACCCGGGACAGCTCTCCGCCGGAGACGACCTTGGCGAGGGGGCGCAGGTCCTCGCCGGGGTTGGCCGAGAGCAGCAGCTCGGCGCTCTCGGCGCCGCGCGGGCCCACTCGCCAGCCGTCCGGCCCCGCGGCGAGCTCACCCCCGGCCGCCGGCTCGCGGCGGAGGGCCACGCGGAAGCGGCCGTGCTCCATCCCGAGCCCTCGGATCTCCTTCTGGATGAGCCGCTCGAGGCGCTCGGCTCCGCGGGTGCGGGCCTGGGAGAGCGCGGCGGCCTCCGCTCCCGCCGCGGCCGCCGCCTCGGCCACTGTGCGCTCCATCTCCTCCGCGATCGCATCGTGGCGCGTGATGCGGTCGAGCGCGGTCGCGACGTCCTGACGGTGGGCGAGGATGGCCGCGACCGAGTCCCCGTACTTGCGCTTGAGCTTGACGATGTCGTCGAGCCGCGCGTCGATCTGCTCGAGCCGCTCGGGGTCGAAGACCGCGCGGTCCCGCAGGGCTCGCGCCCGGCCCACCACGTCCTCGAGATAGGCCTGCGCGCCCTCGATGGCCTCGATGGAGGCCGCCGCGTCCGGCTCGTAGCGCGAGAGGTCGCGCAGGAGCGCGGCCGCGCGGCTGAGCCGCGTGGTGGCGGACTGTGGCTCCTCGTAGAGCAGGCCAACCGTCTCTTGGAGTCCGGCCACGATTCGCTCCGCGTGCTGCAGGCGCGACCGCTCGGCCCGCAGCTCGTCCTCCTCGCCGTCCTTCAGACGGACGTCGTCGATCTCGGCGAGCTGGAACCGGTAGAGATCCTCCTGCCGGGCCCCTTCGCGCATCTCGCTCCGCAGGCGATCGAGGGCGGCGCGCGCCTCTTCCCACGTGCGGACCAGCGCTCCCACGCGCTCCCGACGGTCGAGGGCTTCCGCGAAGCGGTCCAGCAGCAGGAGCTGGCGGGCCGGCTCCATCAGGCGCTGGTGCTCGTGCTGACCGTGCAGCTCCACGAGTAGCTCGCCCAAACGCTCGAGGAGGCCCACGGTGGCGGCCCCGTCGTTGACGAAGGCGCGATGACGCCCGGAGCGGGCCAACTCCCGCTTGATGACGAGCTGGCCGTCGCCCGGATGATGACCGGCCTCGTCGAGCAGGGCCGCCACCGGCCCCGCGGGGTCGATCTCGAAGACCGCCTCGACCAGCGCGGTGTCGGCGCCGGTGCGGATCCAGTCGAGCTGGGCGCGCGCGCCGGTGATGAGGAGCAGGGCGTCCACCACGATGGACTTGCCGGCGCCGGTCTCGCCGGTGAGCACGTTGAGGCCGGGGGCGAAGGGCACCACCGCCTCCTCGACCACGGCCAGGTTGCGGATGGACAGCTCGCGCAGCATCGTCACCGTCATGCTACGGCCCCGCCCCGGCGGCGCTCAACTGTATCCTTATCGCTCCCCCCACTTGAGCTTGGTGCGCAGCACCGAGAAGAAGTGCTTCTGTGGCACTCGGAGGAGTCGGGTGCGCGCGGTGGCGCGCCGCACCTCGACGGTGTCGTTGGCCTTGAGCGCGAAGCCCACCTGTCCGTCCAGGGTGAGCATGACGTCCTGGTCGGTCAGCAGGGTGATCGAGATCCGCTGGGTCGCGGGCAGCACGATCGGGCGATTGGTGAGGGTGTGCGAGCAGATCGGCGTGAGCACGACCGCGTCCATGGTCGGGAACACGATGGGCCCCCCCGCCGAGAGGCAGTAGGCGGTCGAGCCGGTGGGCGTCGAGAGGATGAGCCCGTCCGCGCGGTAGCCGGTGGCGAAGTCGCCGTCCACCGCCACCTCCAGCCGGATGATGCGGCTCATCGCCGACTTGGTGATGACCACGTCGTTGAGCGCGGCGTACTCCCCGAGCCGCTCGCCCTGGCGGAAGACGCGGGCGTCCAGCAGCATGCGGTCCTCGATGACCAGCTCGTCGCGCAGGTAGGCCTCGAGCGCGGGGAACAGCTCGTCGACGGTGAGAGCGGTCAGGAAGCCGAGGCCGCCCAGGTTGACCCCGAGGATCGGCACCGCCAGGTCCCCCACCAGGCGCGCCATGCTGAGGAGCGTGCCGTCGCCGCCCAGGACCAGCAAGAGGTCGGACTGGCCCGGCAGCTCGGAGCGGCCGACCACCGGTCCGGTCGCCTGCGGGCAGAGGCCCGCGGTCTCCTTCTCGAGGATCGGCTGGATGCCCCGCGCGGCGCACCAGTCGAGCAGCTGGGGCACGACGGTGCGCGCTTCTTCCCGATCGGTCTTGGCGACGATACCCAGCCGCTTCACGCGGGAGGCTCCTCCTCCGCGGTGACCTTGGCGATGAGGGCGTCGAGGTCGCCGAGCGTGCGGCCGGTCTTGGTCAGCAGCAGGAAGAACTCGCGATTGCCCTTCGGGCCCTTCAGCGGCGACGCGGTGACCCCGCGCACGTGCCAGCCGTGCAGCACCGCGAAGCGGGCGACCCGCGCCATCACCATCCGATGGTGCGATCCGTCGCGCACCACGCCGCCCTTGCCGACCTGGCCCTTGCCGACCTCGAACTGTGGCTTGACCAGCACGACCGCCTCCCCCTGGGAGGTGAGCACGCCGAAGACCGACGGCAGCACCTTCTCGAGCGAGATGAACGAGATGTCCACGGTGGCCAGGTCCGGCGACTCCGGGAAGGAGTCGACCGGCAGGTTCCGCGCGTTGGTCTTCTCCATCACCACCACCCGGCCGTCCGCCCGCAGCTTGGCGTCGAGCTGGCCGTGGCCCACGTCGACCGCGTAGACCTTCACCGCTCCCTGCTCGAGCAGGCAGTGGGTGAACCCGCCGGTGGAGGCGCCCACGTCGATGGCGACCCGTCCGCGGGGCTGGATGGCGAAGACGGCGAGCGCGTGGGCCAGCTTGTCTCCCCCGCGACTCACGAAGCGCGGCCGGGCCACCAACTCGATCTTCGCGCCCGGTGTGACCAGGGCTCCCGCCTTGTCCACGCGCTGGCCGTCCACCAGCACGTCGCCGGCCAGGATGACGCGCGCGGCCTTCTCGCGCGACTCGAGGAGCCCGCGCTCGACCAGGGCCACGTCCAGCCTGATCTTGGTCTTGGCGCGTCCTTCGCCTCCTCGTTCGGTCACGGCAGCCGCCTTGCCGCGAGCACTCGCGACGGTCTTCCGCTGCGGCACGGCAGGCTTCGACAGGCCACGCTTCTTGGGGAACCTCTTCACGCCGGCTCCTTTCTCCCGCCCGCGCCCCGATCGCACGGTCGCGCGATCGACACTTGGGCTCGTTCGCCGTTCAGGTCCACTTCGTCGCCCACTGCAGAGCACGCCAGCGCGCGGGGGTCGTTCGAGCGCGCGGTGATCCTTTCGAAGGGAGCTGCGCGGAGAGGGGTTCGTTTGGTCGGGCCGAACAGCCCGGAAAGACAGGCGGTACGGGGCAATGCCCTGACGACGGCGTTCATGCGGGCTCCTGAGCCCCCGGGGACCGTACCGGAAATTTCAACGGTCACAATTATATAGCCGAACCCCCTCCCCCGCCCAATTCAGGCGGCGCGGTTCCGGGCCCGCGGCTTGAGCACGAAGAGCAGCCCCATCCCGGCCAGGAACCCCCCGACGTGGGCGAAAAAGGCCACCCCGCCGCTCGAACCGAAGCTCCCGAGCCCACTTAAGACCTGGAGCACGATCCAGAACCCCAGCACGACCATCGCCGGGATCTGCACGAGGCGGAAGAAGAAGCCCAGGATGATCAAGGTGGTCACGTGGGCGTTCGGGAACAGGATGAGGTAAGCGCCCAGGACGCCCGAGACGGCTCCGCTTGCCCCCACCATCGGCACCGTCGAGCTCGGCCCGACCGCGGTTTGGGCCAGGGCGGCCGCCACGCCGGAGAGCAGGTAGAAGAGCAGGTATCGCCCGTGCCCGAGCGTGTCCTCGACGTTGTTGCCGAAGATCCACAGGTAGAGCATGTTCCCGCCGATGTGGAGCCACCCACCGTGCATGAACATCGACGAGAAGATCGTTAGAACGGGTGACGGAAGCTCCGGCCCTACCCGACACGCCCCGGTCAGGCGGCACGGTACGAGGCCGAAGTCCCTCACAAAGTCCTCGAAGGCCTGCAGACCTTCGGTGCCTCCAACCGCCAGCGAAAACTGGTACAGGTAGACTAGCGCATTCAGGACGATGAGCGCGACGGTGACGATCGGAGCGGTGTTGCTCGGATTGTCGTCCTTGAGGGGGAACACGCGGGGCTACTGGGCGGTCGGGCCCAGTGTCACGATGGTGGGCGCGGCCAGATAGGTCCGGGCCACCCGCAGCAGGTCGTCCGCAGTGACCGCCTCCACGTCCCGGGTGTAGCGGTCGGCGAAGTCGGGCCCGACTCCCAGCACCTCGAAGAAGGCGTCGTACCACGCCAGGCGCGCGTTGGTGCGGCGGTCGAGCGCGAACTGCCCGAGCAGATACGCCTTGGCGCGGTTGAGCTCGCCGGGATTCAC
>DASZJM010000067.1:0-9256 GCA_035948165.1 Candidatus Methylomirabilota bacterium | reverse complement strand
AGTCCGATCATTCCGAGCTGCATCACTCACTCCTTTGAAGCGCCGATCGTGCGGCCGCTTCGGTTTCGTCTTCTCTGTGGTTCACGGCCATCCGCAATCGCTTCATCGCGGGGCCCACGCCGTCGCGGTCGCCGAAGATTGCCGAGCCGGCCACCAGTACGGTGGCGCCGGCTCGAACGACCAGCGGCGCGGTCGTCACATCGATGCCTCCATCCACTTCCACCGCGCATCCCGGCTTGAGCCGTTCGATCAGCTCACACACCTGGCCGATCTTCGGCAGGGTCGTCCGGACGAACTGTTGATGGCCGAAGCCGGGATTGACCGTCATGACCAGCACCTGGTCCAGGTCCCGGACGATCTCCTCCAGCACTCCCGCGCCGGTCGCCGGGTTGATGGCGACCCCGGCGCGCTTGCCCAGTGCCTTGATCCGCTGCACCGTGCGGTGCAGATTGTGGTTGCCCTCCCAGTGGACGAGAAACGCATCGGAGCCCGCCGCGACGAAGTCCTCGAGAAAGAAGTCGGGATCCGAGATCATCAGATGTATCTCGAGGGGTAGCCGCGTCACCCGTCAATGGACTGAACGATCGCCGGGCCCATGGAGAGATTTGGCACGAAATGCCCATCCATCACGTCCACGTGGATCCGATCGGCCCCCGCGTGCTCGGCCTCGGTCACTTGCTGACCCAGACGCGCGAAGTCGGCGGCGAGGATTGAAGGAGCGAGTTTCACCGCGCTCACGTGTTGGACGCCTCGAAGATGCTCTGAATGGACGCATCGAGCATCGCGTTGAACTCCGCATCGGATTGCCGGGCCGACAACCCCTCGACCAGGGCTCGCGAAAAGCTCGCCACCACCCCGTGATTCCTCCGCAAGCGCTCGTTGCCTTCCTCTCGGGTATACCCCCCCGACAGCGCCACCACTCTCACGACCTTGGGATGCTTGACGAACTCCGCGTACAGATCGTCCTTTTCCGGCAAGGTCAGCTTGAGCATGACCAGCTGCCCCACCGGCAGTGCGTGAAGCTCCTCGACAATCGCCGCCTTGAGCAACGCTTCCGCCTCGCCTTTGTCGGGGCAATGGATATCGATCTCGGGCTCGACGATCGGCACGAGGCCGGCCGCGATGATCTGCCGGGCCGCTTCGAACTGCTGGGTCACGATGTCCTTGATGCCCGCTCCGTTGGCCTGCTTGACGAACGAGCGCATCTTGGTTCCGAAGACGCCCTTCACCTTGGCCTTGTCGAGGAGCGCGGCAAGGTCGGGCATCGGCTTCATCAATTGCACACCGCGGCTCTCACCGGCCAGGCCCTTGTCCACCTTCAAGAACGGCACGACTCGCTTCGCATTCCACAGATAGCCCACCGCGGGCGTCCCCTCGATGTCCCGGTCGATGGTGTTCTCGAACAGGATGGCGCCAAGGATTCGCTTCCCGGTGAAGACGGGGCTGGTCACGATGCGTGTACGCATTTGATGCACGATCGCAAACATCTGTTCTTCGGTGGACCAGGCATCTTCCTTGATCCCGTAGGCCCGCAAGGCGCTGGGCGTACTCCCTCCGCTCTGGTCCAGCGCCGCGATGAACCCAGGATGCGTCCTCATCTTCTCCAGCTGGGCCTTGAAGTCCCCCATCTCCCGCGTCATCGCACGGCATCCTTGCGCGTGCGGTAGCGCCTGATGAGATTGTTCGTCGAGCTGTCGTGGCCGAGCGCGGGCTCGGACGGGCTCACGAGCTCCGGGATGATGCGCTGGGCCAGCACCTTACCCAGCTCCACGCCCCACTGGTCGAAGGAGTCGATACTCCAGATGACCCCCTGGGTGAACACGGCGTGCTCGTACAGCGCGACGAGCTCACCGAGGCTTTCCGGGGTGAGCTGGTCGGCCCAGATCGTATTCGACGGGCGGTTGCCCTCGAAGACCCGGGCGGGCACGATCCGGGCCGGGGTACCCTCGGCCTCGACCTGCTCACGGGTCTTGCCGAACGCGAGCGCCTCGGTCTGGGCGAGGACGTTCGCCACCAGGATGTCGTGGTGCTGGCCGAGCGGGTTGAGGGGCGTCGTGAACGCGATGAAATCGCAGGGAATGAGCCGGGTCCCCTGGTGGATCAGCTGATAGAAGGAGTGCTGGCCGTTGGTCCCCGGCTCACCCCAGTAGATGGGGCCCGTCGGATACGTCACCTCGCCCCCCTCGATGGTGACGTGCTTGCCGTTGCTTTCCATCGTCAGCTGCTGCAGATACGCGGCGAACCGCTTCAGGTATTGCTCGTACGGCAGCACCGCCACGGCCTGGGCGCCGAAGAAGTCGTTGTACCAGAGGCTCAGCAGGCCCATGAGCACGGGCACGTTCCGCTCGAACGGTGCGGTGCGGAAGTGCTCGTCCATCCGGTGGAAGCCGTCGAGCATGGCCCGGAACCCGTCGGGACCGATGGCGAGCATCGTCGACAGCCCGATCGCGGAGTCCATGGAGTACCGCCCGCCGACCCAGTCCCAGAAGCCGAACATGTTCGCGGTGTCGATGCCGAACTCGGCCACCTTCTGGGCATTCGTGGAGACGGCCACGAAGTGCTTGGCGACGGCCTTGACATCGCCGCCGAAGCCCTTGAGCGACCAGTCGCGCGCACTCCGCGCGTTGGTCATCGTCTCGAGCGTGGTGAAAGTCTTCGAGGACACGATGAAGAGCGTTTCCGCGGGATCGAGATCGAGGGTGGCCTCCACGAAGTCGGTGCCGTCGACGTTGGACACGAAGCGGAACGTCATGGCCCGGTCGCTGTAGTGCCGCAGCGCCTCGTAGGCCATCACCGGGCCGAGGTCGGAGCCGCCGATCCCGATGTTGATGACGTTGCGGATGCGCCGGCCGGTGTGGCCCTTCCACGCGCCGCTGCGCACCCGGTCGGCGAACGCGGCCATCTTGTCGAGCACCGCGTGGACCTGCGGCACCACGTTTTCGCCGTCGACGACGATCGACGTCCCCCGCGGCGCCCGGAGCGCCACGTGCAGGACCGCTCGGTTCTCCGTGACGTTGATCTTCTCCCCGGCGAACATGGCGTCGATGCGGGCCCGCAGGCCGGACTCCTCCGCCAGCTGCATCAGGAGATCGAGCGTCTCGTCGGTGATCCGATTCTTCGAGTAGTCGAGGTACAGGCCCGCCGCCTCGGCGGTCAGACGTTCGCCTCGCTTGGGGTCCTGCTCGAAGAGGGTCCGAAGGTGGAGGTCCCGGACCTTCTCGTGATGGGCCTGGAGGGCTCTCCAGGCCGGCCGTGCGGTCAGTGGTGCGATTGCCGTGGTCATGACGCGATTCCTTTCCTCTTCTCCTGATCGTTGCGGACGAGTCTCGGCCGGGCGGGGGTCCTGGACCCTGCCGCTTGCGCCCACAAGCGACCCCCTCCGACGAAAGCGTTGGCGTTGTCGCCGGCCCGGCACCCGGCCGGCAGCTCCTTCAGCTTCCTGACGTTTCCACCCCCGAGCACCACGTCGTCGGGCTCGAGGGCCGCGATCAGGCCGGCCACCACCTCCGCGACGTGGCGGCGCCACTTCTTCTTTCCCCGCTGCTCCAGGCCGCGCTGGCCCACGTAGTCCTCGTAGGTACCCTTCCGGTAGGGCAGGTGGCCGAGCTCCATCGGTTCGACGATCCCGTCGACGACGAGGGCGCTGCCGAGTCCGGTGCCGAGGCCGAGGAAGAGCATCTTGCCGCCCTTGTAGCTGCCCAGGGCCTGCATCGCCGCGTCGTTGATGATCTTGACCGGTCGCCCGAGCGCGGCGCGATAGTCGAAGGCGACCCATCCCCGGCCCAGGTTGTGTGGTTCCGCGACCACCCGCCCGCGAAGCACGAGCCCCGGGTACCCGATCGAGACCGCCTGATACTTCCACCCTCGTCCGAGCTTCTTGACCCCGGCCACCATCTGAGCCGGCGTCAGCTTCGGCCCGGAGACGAACTTCACGGGCTCGTCCTGCCCAGTGGCGAGGAGCTTCACGTGGGTCCCGCCGACGTCGATAACGAGGACGTCCACCGCGCTCAGCCCGCCTTCCCGAGGTCGGCGCTCTTGGAGACGATCACCTCCATGAGCTCGTGCCAGGATTTCACGAAGGACTTCGCCCCCTCGTCCTGGAGCTGGCTGGCCAGCGCCTCGACGTCCACCCCGGCCTTCGCGAACTGCGCCAGCACGTCCTCGCAGTCACCGCCGTCGGCCGGCAGGATCGCACCGAGCTCGCCGTGGTCGGCGAGCGCCTTGAGGGTCCCCTCCGGCATGGTGTTCACGGTGAGCGGCGCGGCCAGCGCCTTGACGTAGAGCACGTCGGAGGCCTGAGGGTCCTTGGTGCCCGTGCTGGCCCACAGCGGACGCTGCGGGCGGGCGCCGGCGTTGTAGGCGCGCTGCCAGCGCGGCGAGCCGAGCAGGTCACGCGCTGCCTTGTAGGTACGCTTGGCGATCGCGATGCCCAGCTGGTTGCGGAGCGCGGCGGGCACCTTGTTCGCAACCGCGGCATCCCACCGGCTGATGAACACCGAGGCGACCGAGCCGACATCCGGCCTGAGGCCGGCGGCCATGCGCCGCTCGATCCCGCGCATGAACGCCTCGGCGGCGGCCAGGTATTGCTCACGCGAGAAGAGCAGGGTCACGTTGATGGGGACTCCGGCGAAGATCGCCTCCTCGATGGCGGGCAGGCCCTCCCGGGTGCCGGGAATCTTGATTAGGAGATTCGGGCGGCCGGCCCGCGCGTGCAGATCCCGGGCGGCGGCCAGCGTGCTCGCGGTGTCGTAGGCCAGGAGCGGCGACACCTCCAGTGACACCCATCCGTCCACGCCGTTCGTCTTGTCCCAGATCGGGCGAAAGAGGTCGGCGGCCCGAGTCAGGTCTTCCAGCGCCAGCTCGAAGAACAGCGGCTCGCCCGTCTTGCCTGCCTTGACCTTCTGGCGGATCGCGGTGTCGTACGCCGCGCTGTTCTTGATGGCGTGGTCGAAGATGGTGGGGTTGGACGTAAGCCCGGTGACGGACAGCTCGTCGATGTAGCCTTTGAGCGTGCCGCGGTCGAGCAGGTCGCGGGTGATGTTGTCGAGCCAGAGGCTCTGGCCCAGGTCGTGGAGCATCTGCGTGGCTTTCATCGTGTCACCTCCGCGGAGCATGTGATCGAGCGGCCCGAGGTCGTCGTCAGGTCTCGCAGCCATTCGAAGGCCGGTCCGGCCAGCGTCTGCTTCGTGCAGCGCCAGCGCCAGTTGCCTTGGGCCCGGCCGGGCACGTTCATCCGGGCCCCTCGACCGAGGTTGAGTACATCCTGTAGGGGAGCAATCGTGAGCGCGGCGATGGAGGACCACGCCAGACCGATCAGCGCGGCCGCTGCCTCGTGGTTATCACCCCCGGAACGTTTCACGCAGCTCCAGAAGTTCCGCCGCTGGTCGTCCGGGAGATCCTCGTACCACTCGGAGGTCGTGGGGTTGTCGTGCGTGCCGGTATACGCCACCGTGTTCGC
The DNA here is from genome assembly GCA_035948165.1 of Candidatus Methylomirabilota bacterium. Lineage (GTDB taxonomy): Bacteria > Methylomirabilota > Methylomirabilia > Rokubacteriales > CSP1-6 > CAMLFJ01. The sequence goes on along the minus strand of DASZJM010000067.1, from coordinate 3,798 downwards.
CACGTAGTTGTTCGGCAGGTACGGATTGTCCTCGTGGCCGTCGAAGGCGAACTGGAGGACTCGCGTCCCGGGCACCCGGAAGCGGTCGCGGAGAGCGTAGACATCCGGGGTGATCAATCCCAGGTCCTCCGCGATGAACGGGAGCGCTCCCAGCTCTCGTTCGACCGCACCGAAGAACTCGGCCCCGGGCCCGGGCACCCAGGCCCCCGGCTGAGCCGTCGACGCCCCGGCCGGCACATGCCAGGCGGCGGCGAACCCTCGAAAGTGATCCAGGCGAATGACGTCCACGTGGACGAGCAACGCGCGCAGGCGATCAATCCACCAGCGGTAGCCGGTCCGGCGCAGCGCCTCCCAGTCGTAGACCGGGTTGCCCCACAGCTGGCCGGTAGCGCTGAAGTAGTCGGGCGGGACTCCGGCGACGACCCTCGGCCGGTGCTGCTCGTCCAGCAGGAACAGCTCGGGATTCGCCCACACGTCGCTCGAGTCCGGGGACACGAAGAACGGCAGGTCGCCGATGAGCCGGACGCCCCGGGCTCGCGCGTGCTGCTTCAGGCGCGCCCCCTGGCGAAAGAGCAGGAACTGGGCGAGGCGGACCTGATCGATCTGGCGCGCCAGCTCTCGCCGGGCCTGGGCCAGCGCGCCCGGAGCGCGCCGTGTCAGCTCGACCGGCCAGTCGAGGTAATTAGCCCCGCCGTGCCTCGACTTGAGGGCACGACACAGGGCGTAGTCCTCCAGCCAGCGGGCGTGGTCCTGGCAGAACTGCACATAGGCGGCCTGGAGATCCGGGCGCGCGCCGGCACGGAAGTTGGTCCAGGCCGTCTCGAGCAAGCGCTGCTTGAACGGAGCGACCGCGTCGTAGTCGACCGCGTCGGGCGAGAACCCCGCGCCCTCGCAATCCTCCACCCGCAGCAGACCGTCCTCGACCAGCCAGTCGGGGCTCACGAGGACCTCGTTGCCCGCGAACGACGACAGGGACTGATACGGCGAATCGCCGTAGCCCGTCGGCCCGAGCGGCAGCACCTGCCACCAGCTCTGTCCCGCCTCGCGCAGATGATCGATCCACGCGAGCGCCGCGGTGCCCACGTCGCCCACGCCGTAGGGCGAGGGCAGCGACGTGACGTGCAGCAGCACGCCGGAGGCCCGGTAGTCGGGCGAAAACGGGGGAAGGGTCATCAGGTGGACTCCAGGGCCTTACTCACCATCGTCTGGGCTTCACTCACAATCGCATCCAGGTGAGCCGCGTCCTTGAAGCTCTCGGCGTAGATCTTGTAGATGCTTTCCGTGCCCGAAGGCCGTGCCGCGAACCAGCCACGCGCGGCCACGACCTTGAGGCCACCGATCGGTGCGTTGTTGCCGGGAGCCTTGGTCAACTTGGCGGTGATCGGGTCGCCCGCGAGGGTCGACGCCGCGACCGAATCGGGCGAGAGCTTCTCCAGCCTCGCCTTCTGCTCGAGCGTCGCGGGCGCGTCGATGCGCGTGTAGTACGGCGTCTCGAACTCCGCCGTCAGCGCGCGGTAGTGCTCACCCGCGTCCTTGCCCGTGCGACCCGTAATCTCCGCGGCCAGGAGGTTTGGCACTAGCCCATCCTTGTCGGTCGTCCAGACGGTGCCGTCACGTCGCAAGAACGTGGCTCCCGAACTCTCCTCGCCGCAGAAGCCGATCGAGCCATCGACGAGTCCGTCCACGAACCACTTGAAGCCCACCGGCACTTCCACCAGCCGTCGCTTCAGGCGCGCCGCCACCCGATCGATCATACTGCTGCTGACGACGGTCTTGCCGACCGCCACCGACGCCCGCCAGTCGGGGCGGTTGGCGAACAAGTATCCGATCGCCACCGACAGGTAGTGATTCGGCTCGAGCAATCCCTGGCTATGGCTCACGATTCCATGTCGATCGGCATCGGTATCGCTGGCAAAGGCCACGTCGAAGCGGTCCTTGAGGCCGACCATGCGCGCCATGGCGTAGGGGGATGACGGGTCCATGCGGATCTGGCCGTCCCAGTCCACGGTCATGAAGCGGAACGTGGGGTCGACCGTGTGATTCACGACCTCCAGATTCAGGCCGTAGCGCTCGCCGATGGCGTCCCAATAGGCCACGCTTGCGCCGCCCAGCGGATCCACTCCGATATGCACCTTGCTGTCGCGAATTGACTCCAGGTCGACCACCGCCGGAAGATCGCTCACGTAGGTGTCGAGGTACGGGTGCGGATGCGTGGTGGACGCGGTGCGGGCACGCTCGAACGGCACTCGGGCCACGCCGCGCAAACCCTCCGCGATGAAGGCGTTGGCGCGCTGTTCGATCCATTGAGTCACGTGCGTGTCGGCGGGACCCCCGGTGGGGGGATCGTACTTGAAGCCGCCGAACCGAGGCGGGTTGTGCGATGGGGTGATGACGATACCGTCGGCGAGGCCCCGGCGGCGCCCGCGGTTGTAGGTGAGCACGGCATGCGAGATCACCGGGGTCGGCGTGTATCCGTTGCCCGCATCGACCATGACGTCGACGCCATTCGCGGCCAGAACCTCCAGGGCGCTCGCAAACGCCGGTTCCGACAGCGCGTGCGTATCGCTGCCGATGAACAGCGGTCCGTCGATGCTCTGCTGCGTACGGTAGAGGCAGATCGCTTGGGTGATCGCGAGGATGTGCGCCTCATTGAAGGCGTTGTCGAGCGAGGATCCCCGATGTCCGGAAGTCCCGAACACCACGCGCTGCCCGGGCACGGAGGGATCCGGACGCCCCGTGTAATAGGCGGTCACCAGCCTGGGCACGTTGACGAGGATCGATGGGTCGGCGGGCTTGCCGGCGAGTGGGCTGACTTGCGTTGCCAATGTCTTTCCCTAGTCCACCGGACAGGCCTTGGCATTCCAGATGTCGGCCGCGTACTCGGCGATGCTGCGGTCGCTCGAGAACTTCCCGGAGCTGGCCACGTTCAGGATGCCCTTGCGCGCCCATCCATCGGGATCCGCATACAGTCCCACGAGGCGACGATCCGCCTCCAGATACGATTTCATGTCGGCCAGGTGCATGTAATGATCGCCCCGGGTCAGGAGCACGTCCCGAAGTGGCTCGAATACTCCCGGCTCGTTGCGGCTGAAGTGATCCGAGAAGATCAGGTCCAGCGCGCCGCGCGTCTCCGGCTCGTTGTCGTAGTGCCACTGAGGCTGGTACCAGCCCCGGCTGCCCGCCACCTGGTCCGCGGTCAGGCCGAACAGGAAGAAGTTGTCTTCACCCGCTTCCTCGGCCATCTCGATGGTCGCGCCGTCGCGCGTGCCGATCGTGAGCGCCCCGTTCATCATGAACTTCATGTTGCTGGTCCCGCTCGCCTCGTAGCCCGCGGTCGAGATCTGATTCGAGACGTCGGCGGCCGGGATCAGTCGCTCGGCCAGCGACACGCGATAGTCGGGCAGGAACACGACCTTCAGGCGCCCGCGCACCGCCGGATCGCCGTCGATGGTGCCGGCGAGGTTGTTGATGAGCTTGATGATCAGCTTGGCCAGCTGGTAGGCGGGGGCCGCCTTTCCCGCGAAGAAGAACGTCCGGGGGGCCATCTCGAGGGCCGGGTTCTCCCGTAGGCGGTTGTAGAGCACCACGATGCGCAGCGCGTTGAGGAGCTGCCGCTTGTACTCGTGGATGCGCTTGATCTGGCAGTCGAACATGCTCTCCGGATCGACCGTCTGCCCCGAGGTCGACCGGAGCCACTCCGCGAAGGCCGACTTGGCCGCCCGCTTGGCGGAACGAAACGCGTCCCGGACGCTTCGATCGTCGGCCAGCGGCCTGAGCTTCACCAGCTCGTCGAGGTCG
>DASZJM010000066.1:0-14886 GCA_035948165.1 Candidatus Methylomirabilota bacterium | reverse complement strand
CGAACTGCTCGAGGAGATGCTGGAGGTGCAGGAGGCGCTCGAGGAGGCGAAGGCGGAAGGGCTCGGCGGTGAGGCGGCGGGACGCCTTCGCGAGAAGCGGGCCCGGCTAGAAGCGCGCCACGCCGCCGAGGCCGACGCCATCGTCGGGCGCGCGGGGGACTGGGACCGGCTGGTGGACGAGGGAGGCGACCGCAAGGCGCTGCTCCAGTGGTTCAAGGAGCGGCTCGCCACCCGCGCCTACCTCCGCACCGTGATCGACGACCTGACCGACGCGCTGGGAGAGCGTGAAGAGAGCCATGCCTCGCATCGTCGGCATTGACCTCGGGACGACCAACAGCCTGGTCGCCTACGTGGAGGGCGGCATCCCGCGGGTGATCCCGGACGCGGAAGGGCGCACCCTGCTGCCCTCCATCGTGGCGTGGACCCCGAACGGGGTGGTGGTGGGCGAGGCGGCCCGCCGTCAGCTCGCCCGCAACGCGGCCCGCACCGTCTACTCGGTGAAGCGCCTGATGGGTCGCGGCTACGAGGACGTGAAGGACGAGCTGGCCCGCCTGCCCTTCGCGGTGACCCCACAGGCGGAGGTGGTCAGCATCCGCATCGGGGATCGCGAGGTCACCCCGCCCGAGGTCTCGGCCCACGTGCTGCGCGCCCTCAAGCAGCGGGCGGAGGCCCACTTCGGCGAGCCGGTGGAGCAGGCGGTGATCACGGTCCCGGCCTACTTCAACGACGCGCAGCGCCAGGCCACCAAGGACGCGGGGCGCATCGCGGGCCTCGAGGTGCTGCGCATCGTGAACGAGCCCACCGCGGCCTCGCTCGCCTACGGCCTGCAGAAGATGGCCCAGGGCGTGATCGCGGTCTACGACCTGGGCGGCGGCACCTTCGACATCTCGATCCTCCGCGTGAAGGACGGGGTCTTCGAGGTGCTCGCCACCAACGGCAACACCCACCTGGGCGGTGACGACTTCGACCGGGCAATGGTGGACTGGCTGCTCGCCGACGTCCGAGCCCGCCACGCGGTCGATCTGTCCGGCGACCCGGAGGCGATGCAGGAGCTGCGGCTCGGCGCGGAGGCCGCGAAGTGCCGGCTCTCCTTCGACGAGCGCACCGTGCTCACGATCCCGTTCGAGCGCTTCGCCTACCATCGCGACATCACCCGCGGCGACCTCGAGGCGATGGTGGAGCCGCTGGTGGCCGCCACCCTCGGCCCGTGCCGACAGGCCCTCGCCGACGCCGGTCTCGGGGCCCCACAGGTGGACGAGGTGGTGCTGGTGGGCGGCTCCACGCGGATGCCGCTCGTGCAGCGGCGGGTCGGCGAGCTCTTCGGGCGACCGGCCCACAGCCGGCTCAACCCGGACGAGGTGGTGGCCCTGGGCGCGGCGGTGCAGGCGCAGATCCTGGCCGGCGGCATCACCGACATGCTGCTCCTCGACGTGACCCCGCTCTCGCTCGGGATCGAGACCCTGGGCGGCATCGTGAGCGTGCTGATCCCGCGCAACACCACGATCCCGACCCTGGCCAAGGAGTACTTCACGACGTCGGTGGACGGGCAGACCGCGGTCGACCTCCACGTGCTGCAGGGCGAGCGGGAGCTGGCCAAGGACAATCGCTCGCTCGCGCGCTTCGACCTGGCCGGGGTGGACCCGATGCCGGCGGGCATGCCGAAGATCGAGGTCACCTTCCTGATCGACGCCAACGGGATCCTCCAGGTGCAGGCCCGCGAGCTGCGCACCGGCAAGGCGGCCAGCATCGAGGTCAAGCCCACCTACGGGCTCACCGAGACCCAGGTCGAGCAGATGGTGGAGGACTCGTACACCTACGCGGAGGACGACGTCAACGCGCGGCTCCTGATCGAGACCCGCACCGAGGCCGACACCGTCATCAATCACGTGGAGCGGGCGCTCCGCCAGGCGGGCGGCATCGTCGCGCCGGAGGAGCGGGAGCGGATCGAGGCCGCGCTGGCGGTGCTGCGGACGGTGCGCGAGGGGACGGACCGGGATCAGATCCGCGAGCGCACGATCGAGCTCAATCAGGCCACCGCGCCGCTGGCCGAGCGCATGATGGAGGCGGCCATCAAGGACGCGGTCACCTCCAAGCGCGCCGACCGGCTCCTGGAGCGCTCATAGATGGCGGTGCACAAGGTGACGTTCCTGCCTCTCAATCGCACCGTCGAGGTCGACGACGCCAAGTACCCGCTCGCCGATCACGGCCGTCCGGGCTCGCTGCTCGACATCGCGCTCGGCCACAACATCGAGCTCGAGCACAACTGCGGGGGCAGCTGCGCGTGCACCACCTGTCACGTGGTGGTGCGCGAGGGAGAGGGGAACCTCTCGCCGATGGAGCAGGACGAGGAGGATCGCCTCGATACCGCGGAGGGCCTCACCCTGCACTCGCGGCTCGGGTGCCAGGCGGTGGTACGGGGCGACGTGGTGGTGGAGATTCCCAAGTGACGGAGCCGGCATGACCTGGCAGGACGCGGAGGACGTCGCGCTGGCCCTGATGGACGCGCATCCGGACGTGGACCCGCTGACGGTCCGCTTCACCGACCTGCACCGGTGGGTGGTGGCGCTTCCCGGCTTTCGTGACGACGCCAAGAACTCGAACGAGGGACTCCTCGAGGCCATCCAGATGAAGTGGCTCGAGGAGTACCGCGATCGCTGACTCCTCCCTCTCCCCTCCGGGGAGCGGGCAGGGTGAGGGGATCTACCAGGTGACGACGTGGTCGTGAGCGAAGATCAGGTCGAGCAGGCCGGGGTAGTCGAGCTCGCCGGCGGCGAGACGACGCACCGTCGCGCCCGCGGGCAGGGGCGGAGCCGCCGCGCCGTCGAGCAGCACCACCGTCACGCGGGCGCCCGGCTCGGCCAGGTTCGACTCGATGACGGAGGCGGCGAGGGCGGCGGCGGAGTCCGCCTTGAGGAGGTGGAGGAACGCGGCCATCAGAAGATCAGGTACCGGGTGGCGCGCGGCACCAGCGCCGCGATCTGGGCGCGGGTCACCGCCACCACCGGATGGCCTTCCGCGTTCCAGCCGGGCGTGGTCGGCAGCGCGCCCTCCACCTGGAACGCGACGCCGAGCTTCTTGAGGGAGGCGCGGAACTTGGCGATGTCGTCGCCGTCGACCAGGTCGTCGGTGTCCTCGTCGAGCAGGTGCACCGCGGGCCCGGTGAGCACCACCTGGACCGGGTTGTCGCCCGCCACCACCCCGAGCGCGATGCGCATCGCCTCGTTGGCCCGGTGCGAGACGCGCGGGTCCTCCGAGATCACCACCAGGGTCGGCTGGTTCTGGCTCACGCGACCGCTAGTTCAGCGCGACGAAGCGGTCGGTGCCGTTGATCACGTCGGTGAGGACCACCAGTCCGCAGTTGGTGGCCCGGTCCGACAGGGGTCGGCGCCGCTTCTGGCAGCCGTAGGCGCACACGAAGAGCTTCAGCCCGCGATCCGCGAGGGCGAGCAGCCGCGCGTCGTCCACCGCGGCCACCGCGTCGTCGATCAGGTACAGGTAGACGTCCCCGCCGCCGTCGAGCGCCGCCTGGGAGAGACCGAGCGCGGTCTCGAGGTTCGGGTGCTCCGGCGCGGTGGACACCATCAGGCCGAGCTTCCGTCTGGCGAGGGCCATGCGGGCGCAGCGTAACATCGTGAAAGGGGAGCGTCAATGAACCGACAGGTCTATCTCGATCACAATGCCTCGACTCCGGTGCACCCGGAGGTCGTCGAGGCGATGCTGCCGTACTTCAGCGAGCGCTTCGGCAATCCGTCGAGCGTGCACGGCTTCGGGCGCGAGGCGCGAGAGGGGCTCGAGACCGCGCGCGAGCAGGTCGCCCACTTCCTGCGAGTGGGCAAGGACGAGGTGGTCTTCACTTCCGGCGGCACCGAGTCCGACAACATGGCGGTGAAGGGCGTGGCGATGGCCCGGCGCCAGGGCCACATCATCACCTCGAAGATCGAGCACCACGCGGTGCTGCGCGCGGTGGAGACGCTGGAGACCCAGGGCTTCGCGGCTACCTACCTCGACGTGGACGGCTACGGCATGGTGGACCCGGACGCGCTGCGACGGGCGATCCGCCCCGACACCATCCTGATCTCGATCATGCACGCCAACTCCGAGATCGGCACCATCCAGCCGGCCCGGCAGCTCGGGGCGGTCGCCCGCGAGCACGGAATCCCGTTCCACATGGACGCGGTGCAGACCTTCGGCAAGGCCCCGATCGACCTCGACGCGTTCAACATCGACATGCTGTCGTTCTCGGGCCACAAGATCTACGGGCCCAAGGGCGTCGCCGGGCTGTATATCCGGAAAGGCACCAAGATGGTCTCCATCCAGCACGGGGGCGAGCACGAGCGGCGCCGCCGGGCGGGGACCGAGAACGTGGCCGGCATCGTGGGCTTCGGGAAGGCGATCGAGATCCGCGGCCGCGACATGGTCGAGGAGGGCCGGCGGCTGACCGAGCTGCGCGAGCGGCTCTGGGAGGGCCTCTCGCGGCGGATCCCCGAGGTCCGGCTCAACGGCCATCCCACCGAGCGGGTGCCCGGGACCTGCAACGTGTGCTTCCGGCACGTGGAGTCGGAATCCATCGTGCTCGGTCTGGATCTGAAGGGCATCGGTGTGTCGGCCGGCTCGGCGTGTACCTCCGGCAACGTGGAGCCGTCGTACGTGCTGGTGGCGATGGGCGTGCCGGTGGAGTGGGCGATGGGCGCGGTGCGGCATTCCCTCGGACGGAGCACCACCGCGCAGGACATCGACTACGTGGTGGACTCGACCGAGCCCCTGGTGGCCAAGCTGCGCAGCGCAATGCCGGTCCGGGCCTGAGGACCCGAACAAGGAGCGAGCCGAATGTTTGATCGCATGCGGCGGGACGTGAGGACGGTGAAGGAGCGAGACCCGGCGGCCCGCTCGACGCTGGAGGTCGTGCTGTGCTACCCGGGCGTGCACGCGATCTGGATCCACCGCGTGGGGCACGCGCTCTGGCGCGCGGGATGGCACCTGACCGCGCGCTTCGTGTCGCACCTGGGCCGCTTCCTGACCGGCATCGAGATCCACCCCGCCGCGGTGCTGGGCCCCGGGCTCTTCATCGATCACGGCATGGGGGTGGTCATCGGGGAGACCGCCGAGGTCGGCGAGAACGTGAGCATCCTGCAGGGCGTCACCCTCGGCGGCACGAGCGTCAAGCGCGAGAAGCGCCACCCCACCATCGGCGACAACGTGGTCATCGGCTCGGGCGCCAAGATCATCGGCGCGTTCACCATCGGGGCGGGGAGCCGCATCGGGGCGGGCTCGGTGGTGGTGCGTGAGGTGCCGGAGAACTGTGTTGTGGTCGGGGTGCCCGGTCGCATAACATTCCGCAACGGCGAGCGGGTGACCGGCGCCATCGATCTCAACCAGGCGGATCTGCCGGACCCCCTGGCGCGGACCCTGGAGCAGATGCTCGACCGGATCCACTCGCTGGAGGCGGAGATCGAGCGGCTCAAGAAGGCGTCCGACGCCACCGCGGGCGCCCGCGCGGACTGATCGGACGACAGGAGGCAATTGCCGGTGCTGCCAAAGGACATGCTGCCCAAGGACACGATGGACGTGAAGGAAGCGGCCCGCTACCTGGCCATGGACGAGAAGGCGGTGGCGGCGATGGCGGCCGAGCGCCGCATCCCGGCGCTGGAGCACGAGGGGAAGTGGCTCTTCTCGAAGAAGTCGATCGACAAGTGGCGAGGGCGCAGCATCACCCAGTGAGCGGGTAGCGGGCGACCGTTAGCGGTCGACCGCTTACTTCTTCAGGCTCTTCATCTGCGGGGGCCCAGAAATGGCCCCCGCACTCCCCCAATCGGCGGACAACCGTCTACACCACGGTGGCGCGGACTATCCTGCACGTCGACATGGACGCCTTCTACGCGTCCGTGGAGCAGCGCGATCGCCCGGAGCTGCGCGGGCGGCCGGTCATCGTGGGCGCCGATCCCCGGGGGCGGGGCGTGGTCTCGGCCGCCTCCTACGAGGCCCGGCGGTTCGGCGTGCATTCCGCCATGCCGATCGGCCGCGCGGCCCGGCTCTGCCCCGACGGCGCGTTCGTCCCGGTGGACATGGACAAGTACGCCGCCGTCTCCCGGGAGGTCATGGCCATCCTGGCCACCTTCACCCCGCTGCTCGAGCCGGTCTCCATCGACGAGGCCTTCCTCGACGTCACCGGCACCGAAGGGCTCTCGGGGGACGGCCCCGCCGTCGCGGCCACGATCAAGGCCCGCATCGCGGCGAGCCTCCGGCTGACCGCGTCCGTCGGCGTGGCGCCCAACAAGTTCGTGGCCAAGGTGGCCTCCGACCTCCGGAAGCCCGACGGTCTCGTGGTGGTCCGGCCGGGGACGGAGGCCGATTTCCTCGCGCCGCTTCCGGTGTCACGGCTCTGGGGCGTCGGCCGGGTCACCGGGGAGGGCCTCGAGGCGATGGGGGTCACCACCATCGGGCAGCTCGCCGCGGTGCCGGTCGCGTACCTGGAGGCGCGCTTCGGGTCGAGCGGGCGCGGGCTCCACGATCTCTCCCTCGGGATCGACGACCGCGCGGTCGAGCCGTTCGCTCCGCCCAAGTCGATGGGCGCAGAGGAGACCTTCGGGCACGACCACCGCGACATGGAGCGGCTCGCCGCCACGCTCCGCGGCCAGGCCGAGCGGGTGGCGCGCGAGCTGCGCGAGGGCGGCTACGCGACCCGCTGCGTGACGCTGAAGCTGCGCTTCGCCGACTTCTCCACGCTCACGCGGCGCCACACCGACGATCCGACCCAGGACGGCCTCGTGATCTACCGGCGCGCGCGCGCCCTGCTGGAGCGGATCCCGCTGCGGCAGGCGGTGCGGCTCATCGGCCTCTCCGCCTCCGGGCTCGGTCCCGCCGCCGCCGGCCAGCTCTCGCTCCTCGGCCCCGACGCCCTGCGCCGGGAGCGGCTCACCCGCGCGATGGATCGGGTGACCGCGCGCTACGGCGAGGACTCGCTCCGCCCGGCCAGCGTGCTCCGCGGCCGCCGCCGCGCGCGCCCGCCGGAGGGATCGGCCGGCTCCGGCTCCCCGTTGCCTTCATCCTAGGCTTCGGCTAGACTCGCTGAACAGCGGTTCATTCCCGGAGGGAGTGTCCATGGAACGGCTCATCGCGTACGACAAGCTGGCCCGCGAGGATCGCCTGGTGCGGATGCGGGCCCGCGAGGTCGCGCAGCTCAAGGTCGACCAGGGGCTGCCGCCGTTCCCCGACCTCCTCTCGCGCGACTCCATCAAGGAGCGGGTCCACGGCATCATGGTGGGCGAGCTGCAGGCCATGGAAGGGGCGGGCCGCTCGGTGTACGACTTCCCGGACACGCCGTGGGAGTTCACGATGGACATGGCCCGGCAGGTCTGGGACGAGTCGCGCCACGTCGAGATCTACGTGCGGCTGCTCGAGCACCTGGAGGGTTACATCGGCGAGTTCCCGGAGACCACCATCCTCTGGCGCTGCGCCTGCGCGGAGGACGCGGCGGCCCGGGTTGCCGGAGTCAACCGCGGCCTCGAGGGCCTCGCCTGCGACGTGTTTAACCAGCTCGTGCACATCGCCCGCAAGATGGGCGACCCGATCCTGGAGCGCGCGGTCGACTACGTGCTGGCCGACGAGATCACCCATGTGCGCATGGGCTCGAAGTGGCTGACCCGGCTCACCGAGGGTGATCCGGAGCGCCGCCGCCGCGCGGTGGAGTTCCAGGAGACCATCGACGAGCGCTTCAATCTGGGCGGGATCCGGCGCGAGGGCGACCACGAGGCGGTGCCGATCTCCATCGCCACCGAGGCGCGCCGCGAGGGCGGGTTCACCGACGAGGAGATCGCCCGGCTCATCCGGACGACGCAGCGCTCGGCCGTCTATTAGACCCCGCCGCGCGCCATGACCCATCCCCTGTCGGGCTTTCTCGAGGTGGACGAGTCCGCGCGGACCGTTCGCCACTACCGCTACGTGGCCGAGCGCATGATGCGCATCCTGGGCGGCTGGATCGCGCTCACCCCCGAGCTGTCGGCGAAGCTCCTGTTCGGGCGCCACGTGTGGGACAACGCCCAGCACGCCGACCTGTGGGGCAAGCGCCTCCCCGAGCTGCGCGCCGCCGCGCAGGTGTCCGAGCCCGCCAACCCCCGGCTGGTCGCGTTCATGGACGCGCTCGAGGCCGCGGAGGCGCCCGGGCAGACCATCGAGCGTGTGGTCTCCGTGTACCGGGTGCTGAAGCCGCAGCTCCTGGCGACCTACGCGGCGCACCTCGCGAGCACCAACGCGGTCTACGAGCCGCCCACCTGCCGGATCCTCGCCCGCTGCATCGAGGACGAGCGGCGTCACGTGGCCGCCGGGGAGACGATCCTGCGCCACCTGCTGCGCACGCCCGCGCTGGAGGCGCGCGCCGCGGCGGCCGAGGCGCGCCTCTGGGCGCTGCTGGAGACGGCGGGCGGCGCGACCGGAGCGGGGCCGCTCACGCGCAGCTCGGTGCCGACGGCGCCGGCTCCCGCCCTGAGTGACAACGCGGCCGAGTTCATCCGCCTCGAGCAGGCCACCCAGGCGTGGCCGATCGCGCCCGAGCTGGCCGCGGCCCTCGACGCCTTCGGCGAGGCGCTCGCCGCCGGCGATCTGGGCCGCGCGCGCGGGTGGCTCGACCCCGCCGCCGCGACCGGCCCGGATCTGGAGGAGCGCCTGCTCGCCGCGCGCGGCGGCCGCCATCGCGTGGTGGCCTTCGCGCGCGTGGGCGAGCATCGCCTGGCGAAGCTCCGGCTCGACGGTGACGCCGCGACCGTCACCCTGCTGCTCCGCTGGGTGCCCACCGGCGCGGGCTGGCGCATCGCCGCGCTCGAGCCCGTCGTCGCCTCCGCCGCCCAGCCCGCCTGATCCCGTGCTGCAGAGCGTCCTGGTCGCCAATCGGGGGGAGATCGCCCGCCGGGTCATCCGCGGCTGCCGCGCCCTCGGGGTCCGCTCGATCGCGGTCTACTCCGAGGCCGACGCGGGCTGGCCACACGTGACCGACGCGGACGAGGCGGTCGCGATCGGCCCCGCGCCGGCCCGGCAGAGCTATCTCGACATCGACCGCATCCTCGACGCCGCGCGCCGCACCGGCGCAGAGGCGATCCACCCGGGCTATGGCTTCCTCTCCGAGAACTGGCGCTTCGCCCAGGCCTGCGAGGCCGCGGGCCTGATCTTCGTGGGGCCGTCCTGGCGGGTTATCCAGCAGATGGGCGACAAGATCGAGGCCCGCCGGCTGATGGCCGCGGCCGGGGTGCCGGTGGTCCCGGGCAGCGATGGGCCGGTGGACTCGGTCGACGCCGCGCGAGAGATCGCGGCCCGCGCCGGCTACCCGGTCATGCTCAAGGCGTCCGCGGGCGGCGGCGGCATCGGCATGGTGAAGGTCGCGGACGAGGCGGGGCTGCCCGCCGCGTTCGCCTCGGCGCAGCGCCGGGCCCAGGCCGCGTTCGGCTCGGGCGGCCTCTTCCTCGAGCGCTACGTGGAGCGCGCCCGCCACGTCGAGGTCCAGGTCTTCGGCGACGCGGGCGGTCAGGTGGTGCACCTGCACGAGCGCGAGTGCTCGATCCAGCGCCGGCACCAGAAGCTGATCGAGGAGAGCCCCGCGCCCAACCTGCCCGCGGCGCTCAAGGCACGGCTCACCGAGGCGGCGGTGGCCGGCGCCCGCAGCGTGGGGTACGTGAACGCGGGCACCATGGAGTTCATCGTGGTGGGCGACGAGCTGTACTTCCTCGAGATGAACACCCGCCTGCAGGTGGAGCACCCGGTGACCGAGGAGGTGACCGGGCTCGACCTGGTGCAGGCGCAGCTGCGGGTGGCCGCGGGCGAGCCGCTGCCCTGGACGCAGGCCCAGATCCCGCAGCGCGGCTCGAGCATCGAGTGCCGCATCTACGCGGAGGACCCGGCGAAGGGCTTCATGCCGTCGCCGGGACGCCTCACGCGCCTGGTGCTGCCGCAGGGGCCGGGCGTCCGGCTCGAGTGCGGGGTCGTGGAAGGTGTGGAGGTGTCGGTGCACTACGACCCGCTCCTGGCCAAGCTGATCACCACCGGCCGGGATCGCGACGAGGCCATTGCCCGGATGTCCGCCGCTCTCGACGCCTTCGTGGTCGAGGGAGTGAAGACCGCGATCCCGTTCCACCAGCGGGTCATGCAGAGCGACCTCTTCCGATCCGGCGCGGTGCACACCCAGCTGATCGAGCAGGGCGCCTTCCGCTGAGGCGGAAGGGGCCCGGATCCAGGCATGGAGACCACGCTCACCGAGGCAAGGATCCGGGCGATGACCGCGGCGGGGCACTGGCCCGGCCAGAGCCTCGAGGCCTACCTCGACCGGTGGGCGCGCGAGCGCCCGACGCGCACCGCGCTGGTCGACGGGCGCGGCCGCTACTCGTGGGAGGATCTGGCGCGCGCGGTGGATCGGGCCGCCCACGGCCTGTGGGCCCACGGGCTCGAGCCGGGCGGGGTCGTCTCCTGCCAGCTCCCGAACTGGAACGAGGTGGTGGTGCTCTTCCTCGCCGCGCTCCGCCTGGGCGCGATCGTCAACCCGATCCCGCCGACCTATCGCGCGAGCGAGGTGCGCTTCATGCTGGGCCTGCTGGAGTCGCAGGTGGCGGTGGTGCCGGCGCGCTTCCGCGGCTTCGACCACGCGGGCATGCTCGCCGCGCTCCGGCCCGCGCTGCCCCGCCTCCGCTCCGCGCTCATCGCGCGCGGCGAGGGGCCGGCGGGCACTGCGCCCCTGGGCGCGCTGACCGATCAGGCGTGGGAGGCGCGCGACGACCGCCGGCCGCTGCCCGGCACCGACCCCAACGCGGTCCACGAGGTCGTGTTCACCTCCGGCACCACCGGCGAGCCCAAGGGGGTGATGCACACCCAGAACACCACGCTCTCCGGTCTCCACCGGGCGATCGAGCGACTCGAGCTCTCCGACCGGGACGTGATCCTGATGCCGTCCACCGTCGGCCACCAGACCGGCTACCTCTTCGGCCACTGCCTCAACGTGGTGCTGGGCGCGACCACGGTGTGGATGGATGTCTGGAACGTGGAGGAGGCGGCGCGGCTGATCGAGGTGGAGCGGGTCACGTTCACGATGGGCGCGACCCCGTTCCTGCGCGACCTGACCTACGCCGACACGTCGCGCGACCTGCGCTCGCTCCGCCTGTTCATCGCGGCGGGCGCTCCGGTGCCGCGCGCGCTCGTGCGGGACGCCCAGGCCCGGCTCGGGTGCGCGGTCTCCGCGGGGTGGGGGATGACCGAGAACGGCCTCGTCACCTGCAACGGGCTGCGGGACCCGGAGGAGAAGATCTTCGGGAGCGACGGCCTCATCCTGCCGGGCATGGAGGTGCAGGTCGTGGACGACGCGGGCGCGCCGGTCCCGTTCGGCACCGAGGGCGATCTCCTCTCCCGCGGGGCCGCCCAGTTCGTCGGCTACTACCGCCGGCCGCAGTTCACCGCGGACGCCCACACCGACGACGGCTGGTTCCGGACCGGAGACCGCGCCACCCTCGACCGCGACGGGTACGTCACCATCACCGGGCGGGCGAAGGACATCATCATCCGGGGCGGCGAGAACATCCCGGTCGTGGAGGTCGAGAACCTGCTCTACACTCATCCCAAGATCGCGGGCGTCGCCATCGTGGGGATGCCCGATCCCCGTCTGGGCGAGCGGGCGTGCGCGGTGGTCATTCCCCGGGAGGGGCAGACGCTCACGCTCGTCGAGATCGTCCGGTTCCTGGAGCAGCACGAGCTGGCGCGTCAGAAGCTGCCGGAGCGCCTCGAGCTGGTCTCCGAGTTCCCCACGACGCCGAGCGGCAAGATCCAGAAGTACAAGCTCCGCGACCTGGTCGTCCAGCGGATCGAGAGGGCCGAATGGACCTGAACCTGGGGGGCAAGAGCGTGATCGTCACCGGCGGCGGCTCGAACATCGGCCGCGCCATCAGCCTGGCCTTCGCCCGCGAGGGCGCGCACCTGACCGTCGCCGAGATCGACGAGGGCCAGGGGCGCAGGGTGGTCGAGGAGGCGGGGCGGCAGGGGGCCGCGTCCGCCACACTCGTCCCCACCGACGTCACCCGCTGGGAGTCGGTCCAGGCGATGGTGCGCGAGGTGGAGGGCCGGGCCGGGCGGGTCGACGTGCTGGTGAACAACGTGGGCTGGACCTACGACCGGCTCTTCGTGGAGAAGGAGCGCAGCGAGTGGGAGCGCGAGATCCAGCTCAACCTCTGGGGCGTGATCAACTGCACGCGCGCGGTGCTGGACGGCATGATCGCCCGCAAGGGCGGCGTGATCGTGAGCCTCGGCTCGGACGCGGGCCGCATGGGCGAATTCCGGGAGGCGGTCTACGGGGCGTGCAAGGCCGGGGTGATCGCGCTCAGCAAGAGCCTGGCCCGCGAGGTCGGGCGCCACGGCATCCGGCTCAACGTGGTCTGCCCGGGCATGACCATCCCGGCGGACGAGGAGGACTTCGGGGGCCTGAGCATGTGGGCGGCGGACGCCAACCGCGCGTTCAGCACGCCCGAGATGCAGGCGCGCATCGCCAAGGCCTATCCGCTGCGGCGCATCGGCAAGCCGGAGGACGTGGCCCCCACCGTGGTGTTCCTGGCCTCCGACGCGGCCGCCTTCATCACCGGACAGACGGTCTCGGTGAGCGGCGGCTACACCATGATGTGAGGCGGGGGCGCCCCATGGACTTTCGAGCCATCACGTATGCGACCGGCGGAGGCATCGCGCGCATCACCCTCAACCGCCCCGCCCAGCTGAATGCGATCAGCCCCGAGCTGCTCGAGGACCTCGATCGCGCCTGCGCGCTGGTGGAGGGCGACGCCTCGGTGCGCGCGGTCACCCTCATCGCGGCGGGCCGGGCCTTCTGCGCCGGCGCGGATCTGCGCGCGGTGCGCGAGCTCTCGCCCGACGCGGCGCGCTGGAGCGCGTTCATGGGTCTCTGGCACCGCGTCTTCGATCGGATCGAGGCGCTCCCGGTGCCGGTGATCGCGGGCGTGCACGGGCTCGCGCTGGCCGGCGGGCTCGAGCTGGTGCTGGTGGCGGACCTGGTGGTGGCCGACGAGACCGCGCGCCTCGGCGACCAGCACGCCAACTTCGGCCTGGTCGCGGGCGGGGGCGGGAGCCAGCGGCTGCCGCGGCTGATCGGGGCGCGGCGGGCGAAGGAGCTGATGCTGCTGGGCGGCTGGCTCGGTGCCACGGAGGCGCTCGCCTGGGGGCTGGTGAACCGGGTGGCGCCCGCGGGCACGGTGGCCGCCGTGGTCGAGGAGATCGCGGCCTCCCTCGCGGCGGGCAGCGCGTCCGCCAACCGCACCGTCAAGGCGCTGGTGAACCGCGCGTTCGACGCCGAGCTCGGCGAGGGGCTCGCGCTCGAGCGGCGGCTGGTCGCCCTCCACATGCGCTCGGCAGACGCGGCCGAGGGGCTGCGCGCCTTCGCCGAGAAGCGAAAGCCGGTCTTCTAGGGCGCCCCGGTGGACCTGGCATTCTCGCCCGAGCAGGAGGAGCTGATCCGCATCCTCCGCCAGTTCGCCCGCCGCGACCTGGCCCCGCACTCCCGCGAGTGGGACCGCAGCGGAGAGTTCCCCTGGGAGGCGTGGCGGCGGATGGGCGAGCTGGGCCTGCTGGGCCTGCGCGTGCCCGCGGCCTACGGCGGCCAGGAGTCGGACTTCGTCACGTTCGGGATCGCGATGGAGGAGATCGGCCGGGGCGACTTCGCGTGCACCTACGGCATCCAGCTCGCGGGGCTGGCCGGCGAGATCCTCGGACGGAGCGCGTCCGAGGAGATCCGGACGCGCTGGCTGCCTCCCACCGCGCGGGGGGAGGCGATCGTCGCGCTCGCGCTCACCGAGCCGGGAGCGGGCTCGGACGCGGCCAACCTCGCGTGCCGGGCCGAGCGCGACGGCGACCACTACGTGATCACCGGGGAGAAGTCCGGGATCAGCCTCGGCATGGTGGCGCAGGCCGCCATCGTCTTCGCGCGGACCGACCCGGCCGGCCGCGCCCGCGGGATCACCGCGCTCCTGGTCCCGCTGGACGCGCCCGGGGTCTCGCGCAGCCCGCTGCGGGACATGGGCACCCGCGCCATCGCGCGCGCGGTGCTCGCCTTCGACCACGTCCGCGTGCCCGCGTCGCACCGCCTGGGCGAGGAGGGGACCGGCTTCTACCAGGTCATGCAAGGCTTCGACTACAACCGCATCGGCATCGCGCTCGCGTGCCTGGGAGTGGCCCAGCAATCGGTGGAGGAGACCATCGCCTACGTGAAGGAGCGGAAGGCCTTCGGCGGGCCCATCGCGCGGTTCGAGGGCGTCTCGTTCCCGATCGCGGAGGCGGCCACGCACCTGGAGGCCTGCCGCTGGCTCTGCTACCGCGCGCTCTGGCTCGCGGACCAGGGGCGGCCGCACACCAAGGAGTCGGCCATGACCAAGTGGTGGGGACCGCGCCTCTCGGTCGACACCATCCACCAGTGCCTGCTGCTGCACGGGCACTACGGCTACACCGACGAGCTGCCGTTCGAGCAGCGGATGCGCGACGTGATCGGGCTCGAGATCGGCGACGGCGCCGCCGAGGTCATGAAGATGGTGGTGGCCCGCGAGCTCCTGGGACGGGAGAGCCTGCCCTACTAGCCGGCCCGCCCGCTCCCGCCCGGATGTGAGAGAATGCCCCCGCTTCGAATCCCGCCGTGGCACGACAAGGAGCGCTCAATGTCTGAGGACGTCAAGGCCCACATCACCGGCGTGGTCTTCCAGGTCACGACCAAGCCGGGCGACGCGGTGGCGGCCGGGGATCCGGTCATCGTGCTCGAGTCCATGAAGATGGAGATCCCGGTGGAGGCCCCGCGCGCCGGCAAGGTGCGCGAGATCAAGGTCAGCGAGGGGCAGACGGTGCAGGAGGGAGACACCGTCGCGGTCCTCGACTGAG
>DASZJM010000065.1:0-7040 GCA_035948165.1 Candidatus Methylomirabilota bacterium | reverse complement strand
AAGGACAAGGTCCTGATGGGCGTGGAGCGGCGCTCGATGATCATCTCCGAGACCGAGAAGAAGACCATCGCCTACCACGAGGCGGGCCACGCCCTGGTGGCGGACCTGCTGCCGGGGGCCGACCCGCTGCACAAGGTCACGATCATCCCGCGTGGGCGCGCCCTCGGCCTCACCCAGCAGCTGCCCGCCGACGACAAGTACAACTACTCGCGGGACTACCTCGTGAACCGGATCACGATCCTGCTCGGCGGCCGCGCGGCGGAGGAGATCGTGTTCCAGCAGCAGACCACCGGGGCGGGCGACGACCTCGAGAAGGCCACCGAGATGGCCCGGAAGATGGTCTGCGAGTGGGGCATGTCCGACAAGATGGGCCCGCTCACCTTCGGCAAGGGCGAGGAGCACATCTTCCTCGGCCGGGAGGTGGCCCGTCCCAAGGACTTCAGCGAGGAGACCGCGGTCCTGATCGACTCCGAGATCAAGCGGATCGTGATCGAGTGCGCCACCCGGGCCCGCCACATGATCGAGACCAACCTCGAGAAGCTCCACGCGCTCGCCCGCGCCCTCCTCGAGCGCGAGTCGCTGGACGGCGAGGAGATCGCCCGGATCCTCCGGGTACCCCCGCTCCACGAGGCTCCCAGCCCCGCGTAGCCCGCTCCCCCTGCAAAATCGGGTCTCGCGCGGGCCCGGTGCGGTGATAAGTTGAGCGTGGAGCCATCCCAGTGAATCGCGCGACCGTGGCGGGAGTATCGGTGGGCGATGGCCTGGACGTGGCCGTCGTGGGGGCCCTCAACGTGAGCCCGGAGTCGTTCTACTCGGGCTCCGTGGTCAACGATGCCGACCGGCTCCTGCGGGCCGCCCAGGCCATGGCCGAGGCGGGCGCCGCGTGGCTCGACGTGGGGGCCATGTCCACCGCGCCCTACCTCGAGGCGCGCATCCCGGAGACCCAGGAGGCCGACCGCCTGCGCTGGGCGGTGGGCCTGCTGACCGCCAAGCTCGACATCCCCGTCTGCGCCGACACGAGCCGGGTGCTGCCGGCCCGGGCGGCGCTCGAGAGCGGCGCGCGCCTGCTGAACGACGTGAGCGGGCTGGCCGCGGATGCGGGGCTCGCCCGCCTGGCCGCCGACGCGGGCGCGGGCCTCGTGCTCATGGCCGCTCCCGCGGCCGCCCCGGCCCCCGGAGCGCCGATCGAGACGGTCCGGGCGTCCCTGGCCGGTAGCCTCGCCCGTGCGCGCGCCGCGGGGGTGCCCGACGAGCGCATCCTCCTCGACCCGGGCATCGGCTTCTTCCGCGATCCCGGGATCGCCTGGCCCGAGTGGGACTGCCGCGTGCTGGCCGGCCTGCCGGCCCTCCGGAGCCTCGGGCGGCCCCTCTACGTCGGCGTCTCCCGGAAGTCCTTCATCGGGGCCCTGGCGGGCGCTCCGGACCCCGCCGATCGGCTGCCCGGCACGCTGGCCGCCACCGCCGCCGCGGTGCTGGGCGGGGCCCACGTGATCCGCGCGCACGACGTGGCCGAGACCGCGCAGGCGGTCCGGATCGCTCAGGCCATCCGTCGGACCGGGGCGGAGGGGGCCTAGCCATGTGGCCGGTGCTCCAGACCTTCCGCCCCCGCGACGCGGTCGACATCATCGTAGTGGCGATCGTGCTCTACCGCATCTTCGTGATGTTCAAGGAGACGCGGGCGGTGCAGATGCTCCTGGGCCTGGGCGGCCTCATGGTCGCCTCGTTCCTGGCCCGCTACTTCGAGCTGTTCAGCACGAGCTGGCTCCTCGACAACTTCTGGTCGTTCTGGGTGCTGGTCCTGATCGTGCTGTTCCAGCCCGAGCTGCGCCGGGCCCTCACGCGCCTGGGCGAGAGCCGCCTGTTCCAGGGCATGAGCCTGGGCGCGCGCGAGGAGCGGACCCACCTCATCGACGAGGTGATCAAGGCGGCGGACGCGCTCGCGAGCAAGCGCATCGGAGCGCTCATCGTGCTGGAGCGCAGCACCGGCCTGCGCAACTACGCCGAGCTCGGCGTGCCGCTCGACGCGGTCGTCTCCGCCGATCTGCTCGTGAGCCTCTTCCTGCCCTACTCGCCGCTGCACGACGGCGCCGCTTTCGTCCGCGGCGATCGGGTGGCCGCGGCGGGCTGCTTCCTGCCCCTCTCGCGCAACACCCAGCTCGGCCGGAACATGGGCACGCGGCATCGCGCCGGGCTCGGCCTGGCCGAGGAGACCGACGCGGTGGTGCTGATCGTCTCGGAGGAGAGCGGGCACACCTCGCTTGCGGTCGACGGGCAGATGGAGTCGCCGCTCGACCAGGAGTCGCTGCGCCGCCGCCTGGGCGACCTGTTCTCCCTGGAGGAAGCGCCCCTGCCGCGGCGCGCCGCCTGGTGGGAGCCGGCGCGGGAGTGGCTGCGCAAGTGAGCGTGCTCACCCGGCACTGGGAGCTGAAGGTGCTCGCCCTCGTGGTCTCGATGGTGCTGTGGGCCTTCGTGATGACCTCCGAGAAGGCCGACGTGGTCGTCGCGGCGCCGATCGAGCTGGACGGCATCCCGGCCGGCCTCGAGGTGAAGGGGGAGCGGCCGGACAGCGTGGACGTGCAGCTGCACGGCCTGCGGGTCGCGCTCGATCGCCTCGGCACCGACCGCGTGCGGGCGCGTCTGAGCCTGGCCGGCGCGCGGGCGGGAGAGGTGACCGTGCGGGTGCAGCCGGAGCAGATCGTGGTGCCGCCCGGCGTCACCGTCATCCGGGTGAATCCGTCGCGCGTGCGCCTCGTCCTGGGATCCGTTCGCTCGTGAGCCGGGTGCTCGGCATCGGTGTCGACCTGACCCAGATGGTCCGGATGCGGCGGGTGGTGGCGCGCTGGGACGAGCGCTTTCTCCAGCGGGTGTTCACCGAGCAGGAGATCGCCTACTGCCGGCGCCGCCGCGATCCCATCCCCCACTTCGCGGCGCGCTTCGCCGCGAAGGAGGCGACCCTCAAGGCCCTCGGCACCGGGTTGCGCATGGGGGTGAACTGGCGCGAGCTCGAGGTGCGGCGGGAGCGGGGCCAGGCCCCCACCATGGAGCTCTCGGGCCGCTCGCGCGAGATCGCGCTCGCCAAGGGCGGCCGGCAGGTGCTCCTCTCCCTCACCCACGACGGCGACTACGCGATGGCGCAGGCCATGCTGATCGGGGACGGCGCCGATGACGAGGCGAGGCGCCGCTAGCGTGGCGCTCGGGCTCGCCCTCGTCGTCCAGGGCTGTGCCGGGCTGATCGCGGGCAAGGATTCGGCGGAGGCGCCGCCCGCCCCCCCCGCGGGCTCGACCGCGCCGGTCGCGGGCGAGGTGCAGGTCGAGAAGGGCCGGCCCGGGATGGTCATCGCGGCCCCACACGGCACCTCGGACAGCGCCACCGATCTCATGGGGCGCGACCTCGCGAAGCTCACCGGCTTCGGCCTCGTGGTGGTGACCGGCTACACGCACGTCGACGCGTCGGGCCGCCGCTACAACGTCAACCGGCCCACCGAGAGCGCCCCCGGCGCTTCGGCGCGGAGCGAGGCGGAGACCGAGCCCGCGCGCCAGGTCTACCAGGCCTATCGTCGGCAGGTGACCGAGGCCGCCCAGGGCCCCGTCCGTCTCTACGTCGAGGTGCACGGGAACATGCGCCCGGAGAGCGCGGGCCGCATGGAGATCGCGACCGTCGGCGTGAGCCGCGACGACGCCTGGCGGCTCAAGGCGCTGCTCGAGATGATCCGCGACGCGCGCCTGCCCGCCGAGGGCGACGTCCCGCGGCTCGAGATCTGGATGGAGCCCTACGATTCGCTCTGGTACACCGCCTCCGCGGCCAAGCAGTCGGGCATCCTCGGGCAGACGCGGCTGGCCCTGCACATCGAGCTGCCGCGGGCGGCCCGCACCACCTACCGGGAGGTATACACGACGGTGCTCGCCGACTTCCTCATCCAGGCGGCGGCCCTCCTCCTGCCCGCGCGCTGATCCCGTGCGGCCCATCTTCACCGCGGCCGAGATGCGCGCGCTGGACGCGCGCGCGATCCGCGAGCTGGGCGTGCCGGGCTCCCAGCTCATGGACGCGGCCGGCTCCGGCGCGGCTGCGTTCATCACCCGCTGGCTCGCGCCGATCCGCGGCCGCCGGATCGTGGTGGTGTGCGGCAAGGGCAACAACGGCGGAGACGGCTACGTGGTGGCGCGCCGGTTGCGGGCCCGCGGCGCCGCGGTGACGGTGTGCTCCACTGCGCGGCGCGACGAGGTGCAGGGCGACGCGGCGGAGGCCCTCGCGGGCTGGCGGGGCCGGATCGAGGCGATCGACGCGGGCCCGGACCCCGGCGCGCTCGTGCGCGCGCTCGAGCGGGCCGAGGCGGTGGTGGACGCGCTGCTCGGCACCGGCCTCACCGGGCCGGCCCGCGGCCAGGTGGCGGTCGCCATCGAGGCCATCAACGAGGCGGGCCGGCGGGGGATCCCGGTCATCGCGCTCGACCTGCCCTCGGGGCTCTCCTCCGATCACGGCGCGCTGCTGGGGCCCACCGTGAAGGCCACGCGCACCGTCACCTTCGCCGGGCTCAAGCGGAGCCTGCTGCTCCATCCGGCCGCGGCCCAGGCCGGGGGGGTGGAGATCGTCGACATCGGGGTGCCGGCCGACCTGGCCGCGCGGGACATCACCACCTGGCAGCTCGAGGCCGCCGACGTACGCCGCTACTTTCCCCCGCGCGAGGCCGACGCGCACAAGGGGCGCTTCGGCCATCTCCTGGTGGTGGCGGGCTCGCGCGGCAAGACCGGTGCCGCGGTGCTCGCCGCGCGCGCCGCGCTGCGAAGCGGGGTCGGCCTCTGCACGATCGCGACGCCCGCGTCGCAGCAGCCCATCGTCGCCGCGCAGGCGCCCGAGTACATGACCGAGGCGCTGCCCGAGACCGCCGCCGGCAGCCTCGCCCTGGCCGCGCGGGAGCGCGTGCTCGAGCTGGCGCACCGGATGGACGCGGTCGCGCTCGGCCCCGGGCTCTCGCTCCATCCCGAGACCCAGGAGCTGGCCCGCGCCCTGGTGGCCGAGGTCGAGCGTCCCCTGATCGCGGACGCGGACGCGCTCAGCGCGCTGGCCGGGCACCTCGATCTGCTGCGCCGCGCCCTCGGCCCGCGCGCGCTGACCCCGCATCCCGGTGAGATGGCGCGCATGCTGGGCGCGACGATCGAGGCGGTGCAGTCCGACCGGATCGAGATCACCCGGAGCTTCGCGCGCGACCATCACGTGGGCCTCGCGCTCAAGGGCGCGGGCACCGCGATCGGCGGGCCCGACGGGCGCGTCGCGATCAATCCCACCGGCAACCCGGGCATGGCCAAGGGCGGCTCGGGCGACGTGCTCACCGGCATCGTGGGCGCGCTGCTCGCCCGCGGCCTCGACCCGGTCGCGGCGCTCGAGGCGGGCTGCTACCTCCACGGCCTGGCCGGCGACCTGAGCGCGGCGGAGCGGGGCGAGATCGCGATGATCGCGGGGGACATCGTCGAGACGCTGCCCGCCGCGCTGCGGGCCCTCACGAGCGCGGCGTCGTGAGTCGGCAGACGCTCCGCTCGCACGATCCGGCCGAGACCCAGGCGATCGGCGAGCGGCTCGGCGCCCGCCTCGGCCCCGGCGCGGTGGTCGCATGCACCGGCGAGCTCGGCGCGGGCAAGACGTGCTTCCTGCAGGGGCTCGCCCGCGGGCTCGGCGTGACCACCGGCGTGACGAGCCCGACCTTCGTGCTGATCAACCAGTACCGGGGCCGGCTCCCGGTCTACCACCTCGACGCTTACCGCACCGGCAGCCTCACCGAGCTGGTCGATCTGGGGCTCGAGGAGATGCTGCACGGCGACGGGGTCACCGTGATCGAGTGGGCCGACAAGCTCCTGCCGCTCCTGCCCGCGGCGACGATCCGCGTGCACCTCGACGGGCTCGGTGACGAGCCGCGCGAGATCACCATCGACGAGCCCGTATCCGATCCGGCGCATTGATCTCGCCCGCGCGCGCGTGCTACCGCATGCGCATGGGTGGGGCGGGCGGCGGCATCGGGCGATGGCCCGCGGAGGACCGGCCCCGCGAGCGCCTCTACCACAAGGGCCCGGAATCGCTCGCCGACGCGGAGCTGCTCGCCATCCAGCTGGGCACCGGGCTCGCCGGCTGCAGCGCGATGGACATGGCGCGCGATCTCCTGGGCCGCTACGGCTCGCTCTCCGGCCTGGCCGGCCGCGGGATCGCGGAGCTGGCCGCGGTGCGCGGGGTCGGGCCGGTGAAGGCGGTGCGGCTCGCCGCCGCGTTCGAGATCACCCGGCGGCTGCGGTCGCGCAACGGGCAGGGGCGGGTGGTGCTGGGCAGCCCGGAGCAGGTGTTCGCCCGCTACGGGCCGCTGATGGAGGACCTCAAGAAGGAGGTCTTCCGGGTGGCGCTGCTGGACGCCCAGAACGGGCTCCTCCGCGACGTGGTGATCTCGGAGGGCACGCTCTCCGCGAGCCTGGTCCACCCGCGCGAGGTCTTCAAGCCGGCCATCTTGGAGTCGGCCGCCTCGATCATCCTGCTGCACAACCACCCGAGCGGCGATCCGACCCCGAGCCGCGAGGACCTCCGGCTCACCCGGCAGCTCGTCGAGTGCGCGGATCTGCTCGATCTCCGCATCCACGACCACGTCATCATCGGGCACGAGCGGTTCATCAGCCTGGCCCAGCGCGGGGCGCTGGCCGGCCCGGGCCGCGCCCCTTAGCCCTTGGCGAGCTTCTCGACCTCCTTCTTCGACATCGACTGGATGCGGGACAGGAGGCCCTTCACCTTCCGCTCCGAGGCGTGGTCGGCCAGGATCAGCTTCTTGGACTTCGTGCCGGTGACGATGTAGGCCACCCAGTCGTCGAGACTCGGCGTGCCCCGCCACGCCACCGTGAGACCGTTGAGCCGCATCCGCTTCCTGCCCTCGATCTTCGCCAGTGGCTTCCGGCTGGCCTCCATACGCGATCGTCTCCTCATCGGAAGGGTGCACTGCGCGCGCGCCACGCAACCTTAGGGATGGGTCCCGGCCCTGTCAAGGCTTCGTTTGGCCGCAATGAAAGCGTAA
>DASZJM010000064.1:0-4286 GCA_035948165.1 Candidatus Methylomirabilota bacterium | reverse complement strand
GGTTCGCCTTCTTCTCAGCCTGGCGGTACAGCGAGGTCACAGGGTTGGAGTGGAAGAACATCTACCTCCGGGACCGGGAGGTCCACCTGTTCACCTCGAAGAACAAGAAGCGGAGGGTCCTGCCGCTTGACGGGGAGCTGCTCGCGATCGTCGAGCAGCGCGCGAAGGAGCGCCTCCTCTCGTGCCCCTACGTCTTCCACGTCGGGGGCCGGTCCATCATCAACACCCTGGATCGGGCCTGGCGTAAGGCCCGGACGGCGGCCGGCTTCCCGTCGGTGGTGTTCCACGATCTGCGGCGCTCGGGGCTCCGGGCGATGCTCCAGGCGGGGGTCCCCCAGGCGGTGGCGAAGAAGGTCTCAGGGCACGAGTCGGACCAGGTCTTCGCGCGGTACAACATCGTCACGACCGACGACATCCGACAGGCGCTCCAGCAGACGGCCATCAGCTTGGCCGAGCGCCGCACCCACAGGAGTCCCCACACCGGAGGGATGGCTTCCTCGTAGTTCTACGCAGTTAAGGCGTACCCGCCCTGTTGTGTTCTAGAATGGGCCCCCGATGGAGATCGCCGGAAAGGAAGGGTACCGCCACATTCTCGCGAGCTCGGTGGTCTTCGAGTCGCTGCCGACCGCCGCGCTCGATCACATCAGCGGCCGCGGGCTCCTGGTGGAGATGGAGGCGGGCGAGCCGGTGCTCGCGGAAGGCACGCGCGGTCCGGGGCTCTACGTGGTGCTCGAGGGCCTCGTGGAGATCTTCCTCCCCGACGGTGCGGGCCCGCGGATCCGGCGGCCCACCGAGGTGCACCTCAACACCCTGGGGCCCGGCCGCTGCCTCGGGGAATACTCGCTGATCGACGAGCACTCCACCTCGGCGGCGGCGCGCTCCATGACCGCGGCCCGGCTCTTCTTCCTCTCGCGCGAGGAGTTCCGCGGCATCGCGGAGGGCGACGCGCGGGTCGGCAAGGTGATCTACCTCAACCTGCTCCGCTTCCTCATCTCGCGGCTGCGGGCCAAGGACGAGGAGCTCGACCTCTTCATGATGGGCTCGCTCTGATGGCGGCGAGAGCGCTCCTGCTCGCTTTCGCGCTGGCGCTGTCGGCGTGCGCGCCGATGGCGGGGCCGGACGGCGGCCCGCGGCGGCTCTCCACCGTCACGGTGTCGGGGGTGGGCACCGCCACCGCGCCGCCCGACATGGCGGAGATCACCACCGGGGTCGTCACCCGGGCGCCGACGGCGGCCCAGGCCCTCGCCCAGAACAACCAGGCCATGGCGGCACTGCTGCAGACGCTGGCCGGCGTCGGGATCGCGGCGCGGGACATCCAGACCACGAACGTGAGTGTGTCGCCCCAGCGGCGGCCGGGCCGCGACGCCGCGCCCACCGACATCGTGGCGTACGAGGTGGTCAACCAGGTGCACGTGAAGGTGCGCGACCTGCCGAGCCTGGGCCGCGTGCTCGATCAGCAGGTGGCCCAGGGTGCCAACTCGCTCTCCGGCATCCGCTTCGGCCTGAACGATCCGGCCCCACTCCTCGACGAGGCGCGCAAGCGGGCGATGGCCGACGCCCGCCGCAAGGCGGAGCTCTACGCGGCCGTCGCCGGCCTCAAGGTCGGGCGGGTGGTGTCGGTGCAGGAGGCGGGCGCGGCGTTGCCGCGGCCCGAGATGGCGGCCCGCGCGATGATGTCGGCGGCGGTGCCGGTGGCGGCCGGCGAGCAGGAGATCCAGGCCTCCGTCAGCGTGACCTACGTGCTCGAGCCCTAGCCGCGGAGGATCCCATGACCGACCTGCACTTCCGCAGCGCCCGGCAGCTCGCCGCCGACATCCGTCGCGGCAAGATCGGCTGTCTCGAGGCGCTCGACGCGTTCCTCGCCCGCATGGAGCGCCACAACCCGAAGCTCAACGCCATCGTGGTCACCGACGTGGACGGCGCGCGCCGCCGCGCGCGGCAGGCGGACGCCGCGCTCCGGAAGGGCAAGGTCTGGGGCCCCCTCCACGGTGTGCCGATGACGATCAAGGAGTCGTACGACGTCGCGGGGCTGCCGACCACCTGGGGACTGCCCGCCCTCAAGGACAACATCGCGCCGCGGAACGCCCTCGCGGTGGATCGGCTGCTCGCGGCCGGGGTGGTGCTCTTCGGCAAGACCAACGTGCCCGCGTGGCTCGCCGACTACCAGAGCTACAACGACGTCTACGGCACCACCAATAATCCGTGGGATCTCACGCGGTCGCCGGGCGGCTCCTCGGGCGGCTCGGCCGCCGCGCTCGCCGCCGGCCTCACCGGCTTCGAGGCGGGTAGCGACATCGGCTCGTCGATCCGCAATCCGGCGCACTACTGCGGGGTGTTCGGCCACAAGCCGACCTACGGCATCGTGCCGCCGCGCGGCCAGGCGTTGCCCGGCCGGGTGGCGCAGGGCGACATCTCGGTGATCGGCCCGATGGCGCGGAGTGCGGACGATCTTGCCCTCGGCCTCGCCGCGATGGCGGGCCTCGACGAGATCGACGGGGCGGGCCTGCGCCTCGCCCTGCCCGCGCCGCGGAAGAAGGCGCTGCGCGACTTCAAGGTCGCGGTGATGCTGACCGATCCCGCCGCGGAGGTGGACCGCGAGGTGCAGGCGCGGCTTCAGGCCCTCGCCGACTTGCTCGGCAAGAAGAAGGCGAAGGTGAGCCACACCGCGCGGCCGGCCATCGACACCGCGCAGGCGCACCGCACCTACATCTTCCTGCTGCGGGCGGCCACCGCGGGCCGCCAGACTCCCGAGGAGTTCCGGAAGAACGCGGAGATCGCGCGCGGGCTCGCCCCCGACGACGAGCGCTACTACGCCTGGACGATGCGGGCCAACACCGCCTCGCATCGCGACTGGCTCGCGGCCAACGAGACGCGGCACCAGATGCGCTGGCGGTGGGCCGAGTTCTTCCGCGAGTGGGACCTGCTGCTCTGCCCGGTGGCCTCGTCCGCCGCGTTCCCGCACGACCACGAGGGCGAGCGCCACGAACGGACCATCGTGGTGAACGGCCGGCGCGTGCCCTGCGTCGACCAGCTCTTCTGGGCCGGC
Source organism: Candidatus Methylomirabilota bacterium (assembly GCA_035948165.1). GTDB lineage: Bacteria > Methylomirabilota > Methylomirabilia > Rokubacteriales > CSP1-6 > CAMLFJ01. The sequence continues at coordinate 1,240 of DASZJM010000064.1, read as the reverse complement.
TACTCGGGCATGGCCTATCTGCCCTCCACGGTGGCGCCGTGCGGCTTCACCCCCGGCGGGCTGCCGGTGGGGGTGCAGATCGTGGGGCCGCAGTACGGCGACCGCACCTGCATCGAGTTTGCCCGGCTCCTGGAGCGCGAGTTCCAGGGCTTCGTGCCTCCGCCGGACTACCGCTGAGCGCGCCGATGGCCGAAGGAACGTCGACCTCGTGGTGGCAGCGGCTGGTCAGCGTGGCCAAGGCGCTCTTCTGGCTGGTGCTGATCGTGGTGGTGTTGCAGCAGGTCTACGGCTCCAACAAGATCGAGGTCGCCCGCGCGTCGGTGCTGGACCGCTTCCAGCAGGAGCGCAAGTCGCGGGTCATCGCGCTGATCCACCGGCAGGAGACGGTGACCCTCTTCGGGGTGCCGGTCAGCAGCTCGATCAGCATCGAGGACTCGGAGGCGGTGCTGCGGGCCATCCGGCTCACCCCGGAAGACCAGCCGATCGACGTGATCCTGCACACCCCGGGCGGCCTGGTGCTGGCCGCCGAGCAGATCGCCAAGGCGCTGGTGCAGCGCAAGGCCAAGGTGACCGCGTTCGTGCCCCACTACGCGATGTCGGGCGGCTCGCTGATCGCGCTGGCCGCCGACGAGATCGTCATGGACCCGAACGCGGTGCTGGGACCGGTGGATCCGCAGATCGGCGACATGCCGGCCTCGTCGATCGTGAAGCTCCTGTCCCTCAAGAAGGCGGAGGACATCAGCGACGAGATGCTGATCCTGGCCGACATGTCGGCCAAGGCGCGGGTGCAGGTCGGGGTCTTCGTGATGGAGGTGCTGCTCAAGCACATGCCGAAGGACAAGGCGGTCGCCCTCGCCACCACCTTGACCGAGGGGCGCTGGACCCACGACTTCCCGATCACGGTGGAGATGGCGCGCGGGCTCGGCCTGCCCATCGTCACCACGATGCCGCGCACCGTGTACGACCTGATGGATCTCTATCCGCAGGGCGGCCGCGGCCGGCCGTCCGTGCTGTACGTGCCGCTCCGTCCGACCCTGCCCGAGCGGGGCGACTCGAACTCGGCGCCGGCCCCCGGGCCGCCGGTCAAGGGCCGGTCGTAGCGATGATTCGATCCGAGGAGACCTGAGACGATGGCCAAGAAACGCGTGGTGATCACGGGGGCGGCGGGCTACGTCGCCCAGCGGATGTATCCCGAGCTCGCCGAGCGCTGGGACCTGGTGCCGATCGACGTGCGGCCCAC
>DASZJM010000063.1:0-2632 GCA_035948165.1 Candidatus Methylomirabilota bacterium | reverse complement strand
GTCGAACCGCAGCCGCACCCCCGGGATCTTGGTCAGCTCGCGGGCCGCGTAGTGCGCCTTGGCGGTCGAGAGCTCGCCCACCTTGCGCAGCCCGCGCTTGCCCAGGATCGCCACGTAGATGGTGGCCATCAGCGCGCACAGCGCCACGTTGGTGCAGATGTTGGACGTGGCCTTCTCGCGCCGGATGTGCTGCTCCCGGGTCTGCAGGGTGAGCACGAAGCCGCGCTGGCCGTCGACGTCCACCGTCGCGCCCACTAGGCGGCCGGGCATGCGGCGCACCAGCTCCTGCTTGGCCGCGAACACGCCCAGGTTGGGACCGCCGAAGCTCATCGGCACCCCGAGCCCCTGCCCCTCGCCCACCACGATATCGGCGCCCGCGGCGCCCGGAGGCGTGAGCAAGCCCAGGTTGATCGGGTCGGCCATCACCACCAGCAGGGCCCCCGCCTCGTGGGCGAGGTCGGCGACGGTCCGCACGTCCTCGAGGCAGCCGAAGAAGTTCGGGTACTGGATCACCACCGCAGCGGTGTGCTTGGACAAGGACTTCCGGAGCGCGTCCGGATCGGTGATCCCATCGCCGAGCGGCGCCGACTTGATCTTGAGCCCGGGCCCCTCGCAGTAGGTCTCGACCACCTGCCGGTAGAGCGGGTTGACCCCGCGCGAGATCAGCAGCGTGTCCCGCCCGGTCACCGAGTGGGCCATGAGCCCGGCCTCGGCCAGCGAGGAGGCGCCGTCGTAGATGGAGGCGTTGGCCACGTCCATCCCGGTCAGCTCCGCCATCATGGTCTGGTACTCGAAGATCGAGCGCAGCGTGCCCTGGCTCGCCTCCGGCTGGTACGGGGTGTAGGCGGTGAAGAACTCCCCGCGGGAGATCAGGTGGTTGATCGGGCTCGGGATCGCGTGGTCGTAGGAGCCCGCCCCCAGGAAGCACGCGTACTCGTCGGCGCCCGCGTTCTGCCCCGCCATCCGCTGCAGGTGGCGGATCAGGTCGGTCTCCGCCATCGCCCCGGGCAGGTTGAGCGGGCGCGACAGGCGCGCCTTGGTGGGGATGCGGGCGAGGAGATCCTCGATCGAGGCGGCCCCGATGAGACCGAGCATCTCCTTCTGCTGGGCGGGCGTGTTCGAGATGTAGCGCATGCCTAGTGACCGCCGCCCGCGGTGAGCTTCTCGTAGTCGGCCGCGCTCATGAGCCCGTCGATCTCCTTCGGGCTGCTCATCCGGATCACCAGCATCCAGCCCTGCCCGTAGGGATCGGTGTTCACGAGCTCCGGCTTCTTGGGAAGCTCGACGTTGACCTCCACGACCTCCCCGGTGACCGGCGCGAACAGGTCCGAGACCGCCTTCACCGACTCCACCACCCCGAAGGTCTTCATCGCGGTGACCTTCGCGCCCACCTTCGGCAGCTCCACGAACACCACGTCGCCGAGCTGCTCCTGGGCGAAGGCGGTGATGCCGATGCGGGCGCGGTCGCCCTCCACCTTGGCCCACTCGTGCTCGCGCGTGTACTTGAGCTCCGCCGGAACGTTCGCCATCGAGGCCTCTCCTAGCCCTTCTTGGTGTGCGAGGGATGGAACGGGGTCTTCACCACCCGCGCCTCGTGCCGGGCGCCGCGGATCTCGACGGTCAAAGCGGTGCCTACCGCGGTCTGCGGCGATGGCACGTAGCCCATGCCGATCGAGCGCTCGACCGAGGGGCCGAACGAGCCGGAGGTCACGACGCCCACCGGGGCGTCGCCCGCCATCAGGCGATAGCCGTGCCGCGGCACCGCGCGCTCGACCATCTCGAAGCCCACCAGCTTGCGGCCGACGCCGCGCGCGCGCAGGGCCTCGACCGCCTCGCGCCCGATGAAGTCGCCCTTGGCCGGCTTCACTACCCAGCCGAGGCCGGCCTCGAGGGGATTGGTGGTCTGGTCGATGTCGTTGCCGTAGAGCGCGTACTTCATCTCGAGCCGCAGGGTGTCGCGCGCGCCGAGCCCGATCGGCTTGATCCCGTCGTCGCGCCCCGCCTCCAGCAGCGCGTGCCAGAGCCGCTCCGCCTGGCCGGCCGGCACGTAGAGCTCGAAGCCGTCCTCGCCGGTGTAGCCGGTGCGCGAGACGATCCCCTCGACCCCGGCCACCGCGCCGCCGGCGAAGTGGTAGTAGTCGATGCCGGTCACGTCGCGATCGGCGAGCCGGCCCACGAGGGCCTCCGCCTTCGGGCCCTGCACCGCGAGCAGCGCGGTGTCGTCGCTCACGTTGGCCCACCGCGCCCGCCCCTCGCTGTGGGAGGTGACCCACGCCCAGTCCTTGTCGATGTTCGAGGCGTTCACCACCAGCATGAAGTGGTCGGGGGCGAGCCGGTAGACGGTGAGGTCGTCCACGATGCCGCCCTCCGGATAGCAGAGGGCCGCGTACTGGACCTGGCCGACCGCGAGGGTCGAGGCGTCGTTGGTGCAGAGGCGCTGCACCGCGGCGAGCGCGTCGGGGCCCTGCACCTCGAACTCGCCCATGTGGCTGATGTCGAAGAGGCCGACCGCGCCGCGGACCGTGCGGTGCTCGTCGATGATCCCGGTGTACTGCACCGGCATGTCCCACCCGCCGAAGGGAACCATCTTGGCCCCCGCCTTGACGTGGACGTCGCGGAGCGGAGTGCGCTT
>DASZJM010000062.1:0-13715 GCA_035948165.1 Candidatus Methylomirabilota bacterium | reverse complement strand
CGAGGCGCCGTGCTTGCCGCTCTTGATGCCGTGCCCGCCCGGCTCGACTCCCACGATGCGCACCCCGCGGTCGCCGATGAACGGCCAGAAGAGGCCGATCGCGTTGGAGCCGCCGCCCACGCAGGCCACCAGGAGATCGGGGAGCCGGCCGGTGGCCCGCCGCGCCTGCGCGCGCGCCTCCTCGCCGATCACGCGATGGAAGTCGCGCACCATCATCGGGTACGGGTGCGGGCCCATCACCGAGCCGAGGAGGTAGTAGGTGGTGCGCACGTTGGTGACCCAGTCGCGCAGCGCCTCGTTGACCGCATCCTTGAGCGTCCGGGAGCCGCTCTCGACCGGGATCACCGTCGCGCCGAGCAGCTTCATGCGGAAGACGTTGAGGGCCTGGCGCTCCACGTCGACCCGGCCCATGTAGACCTGGCACTCGAGGCCGAGCAGGGCCGCCGCGGTGGCGGAGGCCACCCCGTGCTGGCCCGCGCCGGTCTCCGCGACCACGCGCGGCTTGCCCATGCGCTGCGCGAGCAGGGCCTGGCCCAGCACGTTGTTGATCTTGTGGGCGCCGGTGTGGCAGAGATCCTCGCGCTTGAGGTAGATGCGCGCGCCGCCCACGTGCCGGGTCAGGCGCTCCGCGAAGTAGAGCGGGGTGGGTCGGCCGGCGTAGGTCGTGAGCAGCTCGCGCAGGCGCCGGCGAAAGCGCGCGTCCGCGCGCGCGGTCCGGTAGGCCTTCTCGAGATCGACCAGCGGCTGCATGAGGGTCTCGGGCACGAAGCGGCCGCCGAAGCGGCCGAAGTGACCGCCCGCGTCCGGCAGTGCGGCGGGCCGCACGCGGGTCCCGCTCACGGCTGCTCCGCCGCCGCGCGCGCCTCGGTCACGAACCGTCGCACGCGGACCGGATCCTTGCGGCCCGGACGGGCCTCCACCCCGGAGTTGACGTCCACCCCGTAGGGTCGGACGCGCCGGACCGCGAGGCTCACGTTGTCCGGGGTGAGCCCGGCGGAGAGCAGCACGGGGTGCCGGCGCGCGGCGGCGGCGGCCACGTCCCAGGGAATCGGCGGCCGGGACTCGCCCTCGCTCCACCGCGACGGCGAGTCGAGCAGGAACGCGGCGACGCGGTAGTCGTCCATCCGGGCCAGGTCCGCCGCGCCGGCGACCTTGAGGGTCTTGATCACCGGCAGACGATGCTCGAGGAGATCCTCGGGGGCCTCGTCGCCGTGGAACTGCAGCGCGCCGAGCCGGCACTCCTCGGCGACCGCCTTCACCTGCCCGGGCGCGTGGTCCCAGAAGACGCCCACCGGCGTCACGAACGGCGGCAGCGCCGCGATGATGAGGGCGGCCGTCTCCGTGGTCACGCAGCGGGGCGTGTTCGGAACGAAGATGAACCCGAGGGCGTCGGCCCCCGACTCCACGCAGAGCCGGGCGTCGTCGAGATTGGTGATGCCGCAGATCTTGACCCTCATCGAAGCGACAGCTCGCGCACCTTCGCGGCCACGTCGTCCGCCCGCAGGAGCGTCTCGCCCACCAGCACCGCGTGGGCACCCGCCGCCGCCACCTGCGCCACGTCGGCTCCGGTGCGGAGCCCGCTCTCGCTCACCGCGATGGGTCCGGGCGGGATCTGCGGCAGGAGCGCGAGCGACGGGGCGAGGCTCGTGGTCAGGGTCTGGAGATCGCGATTGTTCACCCCGATCACCGGCGGGTTCAGGCGGAGCGCGCGGTCGAGCTCGGCGGCGGTGTGCACCTCCACGAGGGTGGCGAGCCCCGCGCCCTTCGCGGCCGCGAGCAGGTCGCGCAGCGCCGCATCCTCGAGGGCGGCCACAATCAGCAGCACCGCGTCCGCGCCGGCCTCGCGAGCCTCCCAGAGCTGGTACTCGTCGACGATGAACTCCTTGCGCAGCACCGGCACCGGCACCGCGGCGCGCACCCGCACCAGGTCGTCGAGGCTCCCGTGGAAGTAGCGCGCGTCGGTCAGCACCGAGACCGCGGCCGCGCCCGCCGTCGCGTAGATCGACGCCTGGGCGATGGGGTCGAGGTCGCCGCGGAAGAGGCCCTGGGAGGGCGAGGCCCGCTTGACCTCCGCGATCAGGCGGACGCGCGCGCCGGGCGCGGGCCGGAGGGCTGCCTCGAAGTCTCGGGCGGGCGCGAGGCCGCGGCAGGCCGCCGCCACCGTCGCCATCGGCCGCCGGGCCTTGAGCTCGGCCACCTCGGCGCGCTTGTGGGCGACGATCTCATCCAGGACGCCCATGCGGCTAGTAGTCGCCGCGCAGCCCGGGGTTCCGTCCCGCCGTGATGTCGATGCGCGCCATCTGCTCCATCACGTACTCGCGCAGGGTCCGCGGGGGCGGCAGATCGCGCACGAGGCGGCCGCCCGCGATGAGCGGCTTGAGCAGCGCCTCGGCGGCCCGGCCGTCGGGCCCCACCGGAGCGGGCGCGCCGGCGGGGAGGACCACGTTCTGGACGCTGCCCGGGAAGCGCCACACCTGTTTGGCCCCCGAGCGCTTGCCGCGCTTGGCCATCGGCACGCCCTCGATCTCCATGATGTCGAGGGCGAACGAGAGGACGGGGGCGTTGGCGATGGAGGTGCCGACGCCGTAGCCGTCCACCAGCGGGTTCAGCTTGAGGATCTCGTACTCGTCGATCCCGCCGGAGGCGAGGATCTTGACGTGGCCGTGGCCGCGCAGGTCGAGCTCCCAGCGCACCTCCTCGAGGATCTTGAAGAAGTCGCCGCGGCGCGAGGACGGCGTGTCGAGGCGGACCGCGTAGAGGTCGCGGCCGAGGGCCTCGGCCACCCGGATCGCCTCGAACTTCTCGTCCTGGAGCGTGTCGATCAGGGCCACCCGCCGCACCTTGGCGTCGACCACCTCGTGGAAGGCGCGGAGGGCGTCGACCGTGTCGCCGAAGAGGAGGACGAGGGCGTGGGGGATCGTGCCGGTGGGATCGGCGTCGATCAGCTCGGCCGACTTGGTGACCGCGACCCCGTCGCAGCCGCCCACGAAGGCGTTGCGCTCGATCATCGGCGCCAGCGCCGGGTGCATGCGCCGCGCGCCGAAGGAGATGACCTGGCGCGGGCCGGCCGCGCGCTTGCAACGGGCCGCCTTGGTCGCGATGCCGGAGGCCTGGCAGAGGAAGCCGAGGAGCGCGGTCTCGTACTTGGCCCACTCGGGGTAGATGCCCTCGATGAGGAGCACCGTGTCCTCGGGCCCGAAGAGCGTGCCCTCGTCCATGGCCCAGACGTTGACCGGCAGGCCCTCGAGCAGACCCGAGGCCTCCTCGATGCCGGCCAGGACTCCGAACGTCCAGTCGGGCTGCGGGAAGCTCTTCAGCCGGATCTCGGCCTTGACGTGCTTGTTGAGACCCTTGGCGCGAAGGATCTCGACGGTGCGATCGAAGTAGACGTCCGAGACCTCACCGGCCTTGATCTCGGGCTCGGAGGCCGTGTGGAAGGTGCGCTTGGGCTGGCTCTTCATATAGGTGCCGACACCTCCCGGCCCTGAAATAAAGTGCAGGGATTGTCCCAGAATCCCCGGGGGAAGTCAATCAATGGACGCGGGATGACGAGGGGCAAAGTAGCGCCCCACAAGACATATCCGCCTCTTCCCTACAGCTTCAGGCTCCTCAGGTACTCGCGGAATTGGTCGGAGAGGTCCGGCCGGGCCAGGGCGAACTCGACGGTGGCCTTGAGGAAGCCCAGCTTCTCGCCGGTGTCGTGACGCTTGCCCTCGAACTCCACCGCGTAGATCGGCCGCCGCCCGCGGAGCACGCGGAGCCCGTTGGTGAGCTGGATCTCGCCCCGCGAATCCGGCGCGGTCTCCTTCAGGATGCTGAAGAGATCCGGGGTGAGCACGTAGCGACCGATGATGGCCAGGTCCGACGGGGCGTCGCGGGGATCCGGCTTCTCGACCAGGTCCTGGACCTCGTAGACGTTGGCGCCGAGGCCGCGCGCCGCGATCACGCCGTAGCGGCCGATCTCCTCGCGCGGCATGCGCATCACGGCCAGGACCGGCCCGCCGTGGCGCTCGAACACGTCGATGAGCTGCCGCATGCACGGCACGCGCGAGACGATGATGTCGTCGCCCAGGAAGACGCCGAACGGCTCGTCGCCCACCAGCGGCTTCGCGCAGAGGATCGCGTGGCCGAGGCCGAGCGGCTCCTTCTGCCGGACGTAGGAGACGGACGCGAGCTCGGAGATGGTCTTGATCTGCGCGAGCTCGTCGACCTTGCCGCGGTCCTGCAGGTAGTACTCGAGCTCGAAGGCCGCGTCGAAGTGGTCCTCGATGGCCCGCTTGTTCCGCCCGGTGACCAGGATGATCTCCTCGAGCCCTGACGCCACCGCCTCCTCCACCACGTACTGGATGGTGGGCTTGTCCACCAGCGGCAGCATCTCCTTGGGCTGGGCCTTGGTGGCGGGCAGGAAGCGGGTGCCGAGGCCCGCGGCGGGAAACACGGCCTTGCGGACTTTCATCAACGCTGACAATACACGAGGGGAATCGGAAAGGAAACCGGATCAGGCCGGCGCGTCGTCCGGCGTGCGCACCTGGATGCCGAGCTTCTTGATGCGGTACCAGAGGCTGCGCTCCGAGACGCGGAGGATCTTGGCCGCGCGCGCCTGCACGCCATGGGTCTGCTGGAGGGCGTCCAGGATCATGCGCCGCTCCCACTCCTCGAGCGCGTCGTCGAGCGAGCCGGACAGCACCGGACCGGTCTCGGCGGCGGGACGCGCCTGGGCCGCGCGCTGCACCGCGGCGGGCAGGTGCTCGGGACGGATCACCCCGTCGGAGAGAACCATCGCCCCCTCGAGCAGGTGCTGCAGCTCGCGCACGTTGCCCGGCCACGCGTAGGTCCAGAGGCAGCGCAGGGCCTCGGGGGAGAGCACCGCGGGCTGCCGGTTCAACCGCTGCGCGGCCCGCTCCAGGAGGTGGGTGGCCAGGAGCGGCAGGTCGTCGACCCGCTCGCGCAGCGGCGGCAGCACGATGCCGACGCCCTGCAGCCGGTAGAACAGATCCTGGCGGAACGTGCCCTGGGCCACCGCGGCCTCGAGGTCGCGGTGGGTGGCCGCGATCACCCGCACGTCCGCGGTCATGGTGCGCGTGCCGCCCACCCGCTCGAACTCGCGCTCCTGCAACACGCGCAGGATCTTGGCCTGCATGGAGGGCGGCATGTCCCCGATCTCGTCGAGGAACAGGGTGGCCTCCTTGGCCAGCTCGAACCGGCCGGGGCGGGCGCGCACCGCCCCGGTGAAGGCGCCGCGCTCGTGACCGAACAGCTCCGACTCGAGGAGGCCCTCCGGGATCGCCGCGCAGTTGACCGGCACGAACGGCCCGTCCTTGCGCGCGCTCAACCGGTGGATCGCGCGGGCGAGCACCTCCTTGCCGGTTCCGCTCTCGCCCTGGACCAGGACGGTCAGGTCGGTGGGGGCCGCGCGGTGGGCCATGTCCACCACCCGCTTGAGGGCCTCGCTCTGACCGATGAGCCCGTCGATCCCGCTCGGCTGACTCTCGCAGAGCGCCTTCACCTGCTTCTGCAGCCGCCGGCGGTCGAGCGCGCGCGCGACCACCACCTGGAACTCGTCCATCTTGAGCGGCTTGGTGAAGAAGTCGTAGGCGCCGCGGGTGATGGCCTCCATCGCGGTCTCCCGCGTGCCGTGCGCGGTCATCACGATGATCGGCGTGTCGGGGGCGAGCTCGCGGCAGCGCGGGATGGCGTCGAGGCCGTCCATGTCGGGCAGCCGCACGTCGAGCAGGATCGGGTCGTAGGGGGTGGCCTTGAGGCCGTCGAGCATGCCGCCCGCGGTGGGCGCGACGTCGACGTCGTAGCGCTGGCGCCGGAGCGCCTCACGGAGGACGAAGGCCAGATCCTCGTCGTCCTCCGCGATGATGATGCGCTCGCTCATGCCCCCATGCCGGGTCAGAACAGGCGGCGCAGGCCGAGCTGAGGGTCGAAGCTCCGGCCGAGCCACATCGGCACCGGCACCGCGGTGTCCCAGCCTCCCACCGTGAGCGGCCAGGTGCGATAGGTCCAGCCGAGACTGACGCGGATCAGGCCGCCCTCGGCGGTCACCTTCAGGGACGCGGGGTCGAGCAGCACCCCCTGGCGCCGGGCGCCCGCGACCACGCCGGTCCGGACGTCGGCGAGGAAGTCGGAGGAGAACACCTCGCCCGGATTGCGCACGCGCTGCTTGTCGGAGGCGTCCCGGAACGCCTGCTCGGCCACGTCGTTGGTCTGGAAGTAGGAGGAGACCGCCTGCATGCCGTTGTAGCCCACCCAGATGAACACGGCGACCCAGAACGCGGCGAGCAGCAACGAGCGGACGCGCATAGGACGAGTGTAGACGTTTCCCCACGGCGGCGGCAACTTCCGTTGTGCTAGGCTGGACGTCGGTGCGATCCCTCACCGCCTCCTGGCGCGTGCTCCTCGCCGGAAGCCTGGCCGGTCTGGCCGTGGTGGTGCTGGCCGCGGTCAACCCGCTGCGCTTCTTCGAGATCGCGGAGTTGAAGGCCCTGGACGCCCAGTTCACCGTCCGCGGCCCGAGGCCCCCGGTCTCGCCCATCGTGGTCGTCACCATCGACGAGGACGACTTCGACGGGCTCAACCTCGCGTGGCCGTGGCCCCGGGCGGTGCACGCCAAGTTCCTCGACATCGTGGGGCGCGGGAAGCCCGCCGCGGTCGGCATGGACATCCTGTTCACCGAGCCGTCCCTGCACGGCCCGGTGGACGACGTCGCGCTCGGGGCCGCGGTCGATCGCATCCGGGACCGGATCGTCCTGGCCGCCGCGCTCACCACGGTCGGCGACGCCTCCTTCGTGAAGCAGGCGCTGAACCCGCCCATCCCCGAGATCCGCGGCAAGGCCGCCTTCGGCTCCGCCGACTACGACTCGGACGCCGACGCCTTCGTGCGCCGGGCGACGCTCCGGCGCGACTTCCAGGAGCGCGACTGGCTCGGCTTCGACATGCTGATCTATCGCCTCGCCGAGAAGGCGGGGCTCGCCCGCGGCTCCGCTCCGGCCGGCCGCGAGCTGTTCGTCAACTACCGCGGCGGGCCCGGGACGTTCCCCATGATCGCCTATCACCGGATCGTCACCGGCGAGGTGCCCCCGGAGGTCTTCGCGGGCAAGATCGTGCTGGTGGGCGCGACGACGCCCACGCTCCACGACATCTTCCCCACCCCGTTTGCCTCACAGTCCGGCATGCCCGGCGTGGAGATACACGCCCACACCCTCGAGACCCTGCTGCAGGACATTCCCCTGCGCCGGGCGCCCGCCCTGCTCGTGCCGGTGGTGGCGGTGCTCGCGGGCGCGCTCGCGGCCTGGACCGCCACCGCGTTCCGTCCGCTGCCCGCCTTCGGCCTCGTCGCGGCCGCGGTCGCCGGCTACCTCGCGGCCAGCCACGTCGCCTTCCTGTGGGCGCGCTACTGGGTCACGGTGGTGCCGGTGCCGCTGGCCCTGCTCGTCACCTACGCGGGCACGGTGGCCAAGAACTTCACCCAGGAGCAGCGGGAGAAGCGGCGCCTCTCGCGCTTCTTCTCGCCGGACGTGGTGGCCGAGATCATCCGGCACAAGGACGACAGCACGCTCGCCGCCACCCGGCGACGCGTGACCGTGCTCTTCTCCGACATCCGCGGCTTCACCACCATGTCGGAGAAGATGCAGCCGGAAGAGATCGTCACCTTCCTGCGCGAGTACCTGACCGTGATGACCGACGCGGTGTTCAAGCATGGGGGCACCGTCGACAAGTACATCGGCGACGCGATCATGGCGCTCTACAACGTGCCGCTCGAGGCGCCGGATCACGCCCTGCGCGCGGTGCGGACCGCGCTCGAGTTCCAGGAGCGGGTGCGGCCCCTCGGCGAGCGCTTCGCGGCCCAGCACGGCGGCCACCTCGCCTGCGGCGTCGGCATCCATACCGGCGACGCGGTCGTCGGCACGATCGGCTCCGAGCAGCGCCTCGAGTACACCGCGATCGGCGACACGATCAACCTGGGCTCCCGCCTCGAGGGCATCACCAAGGAGTTCAGCGTGCCGATCATCATCAGCGAGGCCACCTACGCGGAGGTGCGCGAGCACTTCGCGGTGCGCGACCTCGGCGAGGTCACCGTCAAGGGCAAGGTGATCCCGGTGAAGATCTACGCGGTGCTGGGCGAGATCGGCGAGAAGACGGCCGCCGCCCACGAGCCGACCTTCAACTCCCGCAGCGCCCCGCGCCGCCACCAGGAGGGGCGCGTGTCCATCTCGGACGGCGAGCTCACGGTGGTCGCGGAGGCGAGCGACCTCTCGCGTACCGGCGTCGCGCTGCGCGCGGTGCCGCGGCGGCTCGAGCCCGGCGAGGTGGTGACGCTCCGGATGGAGCTCGAGGCGGGCGCGCCCGCGGTGACCGTCGACCGCGCCGAGGTGATGTGGTCCCGCAAGGACACCGCGGGCCTGCGGTTCGTCGACCTCTCCCCCGCCGCCCGCGCCACCATCGACACCCTCACCTCCCGCCCCTAACCTCCGCCTAGAGAGGGCGCCGCACACAACAGACGTCAGGTGGCCTCGCCCAGATACTCGCCGCCTCGCGCGACGGGGGTGGCGGGGGCGGGGGGCTGCCTCCCGGGAACCGTGTCTTCTGCGGGATAGCGAAGTGGAGCGCGGTCCATCTCGTGGCTCGCCCGAGACGACGACCGGGCCGCAACTCAGCGTGTTCCCGGGAGGCAGCCCCCCGCCCCCGCCACCCCCGTCGCGCGAGGAAACTACTCGCGCACGACGGAGAGCTGGATATTGATCGCCTGCTCGAGGTAGTCGAGGTTGAACGGCTTGGGCACGTAGTCGGCGGCGCCGAGCTGGAGCAGGTGCGAGGTCGTCTCGACGTCCTCGTTGACCGTGACCATGATCACCGGCAGCGCGGGCGCCCGCCGCGCGATCTCGCGGAGCGTCTCGGCCCCGTCCATCTCGGGCATGTGCATGTCGAGCAGCACCAGGTCGGGCCGGAAGGAGTCGAGCGCAGCCAGGCCGACCCGTCCGTTCTCGGCGATGCGGACGTCGTAGCCCTTGCTGGTGAGGAAGTGCTCCATGAGCTTGCGAACCTCGGGCTCGTCGTCGACCACGAGGATCTTCTTGGGGGGCATGGTCGATACTACCCTTGCCCCGCTTTTTCGGTCAATTTTCAGCGGATCTGGATCACCTCGTTGGGCACGCCCAGGCGCGCCACCTCCCGGCTCGCCTCCTCCGCCTCGACCCGCGAGGCGAAGTTGCCGTGGCGGAGGCTCACCTGGCCCCCGCGCGTCGGCTCGGTGGAGACGCGCGCGTCGTAGCCCGCGCCGCGCAGCTTCTCGGCGAGCTGCACCGCGGTGCGCAGCGGCGTCGGCGCGCCCACCCGCACCGTCACCCCGGAGCGGCCGACCAGGAGCATGCTCTGGGCGTAGCCGTCCTTCTGCAGCCGCTCGATCGTCGCCTGGCCCTCCTCCGGATCCTTGAGGGAGGCGACGAGGACCGCGAAGAGCTTGGCGGGCACCTGCTGGCGGAAGCGGACCGTCGAGAAGCCGGCCTGGTTGAGCTTGGCCTCCACGCGCTCCGCGTCCTCGGGGACCGCGAAGGTGCCGAGGGCCAGCGCGTAGCGCACCGGGGCGGGCGTCGGCGGCGCCGCGGGCGCGGGGGCCGCCGCGACGACGTCGCGCGGCTCCTCCCGCGCGGGGGCCGGCGCGGCGGGAGCGGTCGGGGACGGTGCCGGGGAGGCCGGAGGAGTCGCGACCGCGGGCGGCGTCGAGGCCACCGGCGGCGTCACGGGCGGCGGCTCCGGGCTCGTGACCGGCGGCGCCACCGGACCGGGCGGGCTCACCGGCGCGTCGGTGGCCGTCGTGGGCGCGGATGCGACCGGCGGGGCGGCGGCCGTCTCGTCGGGCGGGCGCGAGGCGGCCCACAGCTGGAGCAGCCGGTGGATGCCGCCGCTCGGCCCGGGCGAGAGGAAATGGTCCCCCCAGCGCAGGAGGCCCACCAGCAGCAGCGCCAGGGCCACCAGCAGCAGAATACCCGGCCAGACGTGTCGGTATCTCACTGGCTTCCTTGACAGTGAAAGACGGCAGTCGCTATCATCCGCTCGCCCTGGCAGTCGCCCCGCCCCCCGACGTCGCTGCCGTGCGGGCTCCCTGCTAGAGTACAGACATGAGCCGCCGCCTGGTACTGGTCACCGTGGTCGCCGCGCTGCTGATCGCCGCGGCGGGCGGCGGATACCTCGTGCGCGGTCACCTGGGCCGCCCCGACCCGGCGGTCACCGCGACCGCGCCGCCGGCGGCCAACGGCGTCGCCCTCGCCGAAGCGCTGCAGATGGGCTTCGTCGACGTGGCGCAGCAGGTGCGGCCCGCGGTCGTGCATCTCGGCACCATCCAGCGGGCGAAGACCCGGCGCGGCCCCAACCTGCCCCAGGGCAACGACGACCCGTTCTTCCGCGACTTCTTCAACCAGTTCTTCGGCTCCGAAGGTCCGGACTCGCGCTCCGAGTTCCGACGGCCCGGTCTCGGCTCCGGCGTGATCATCGACAAGCGCGGCCTGGTGCTCACCAACTTCCACGTGGTCAAGGGCGCGGACGAGATCCTGATCCGTCTCTCCGACAAACGAGAATACCGCGGACAGATCATGGGGACCGACCCGAAAACGGACCTCGCGGTGGTCAAGTTCCAGCCCGACCACGAGCTCACGGTGGCCACCCTGGGCAACTCCGACGCCCTCCGGGTCGGGGAGTGGGCCATCGCCATCGGCAACCCGTTCGGCCTGGACCAGACGGTCACGGTGGGGGTGATCAGCGCCACCGGCCGCTCCGACGTCGGCATCGCCACTTACGAGAACTTCATCCAGACCGACGCGTCCATCAACCCGGGCAACTCGGGGGGGCCGCTCGTCAACCTGAAGGGCCAGGTGATCGGGGTCAACACCGCCATCGTGGCCGCGGGCCAGGGCATCGGCTTCGCGATCCCGATCAACATGGTCAAGCGGGTGGTGGACCAGCTGGTCGACAAGGGCAAGGTGGTGCGCGGCTGGCTCGGGGTGGCGCTGCAGCCGCTCTCCCTCGACCTTGCGCAGAGCCTCGGGCTCGAGGGCACCAACGGCGCGGTGGTGGGCTCCACCATCACCGGCAGCCCCGCCGCGCAGGCCGGGCTCGAGCAGGGCGACGTGATCGTCGCGTTCGACAAGGTCCCGGTGGAGGACTACCGGCATGTCCAGCGCCTGGTCGCGGAGAGCCGGGTCGGCAAGAGCGTCACGCTCCAGATCGTCCGCAAGAAGCAGAAGATGGACGTGACCGTCATGATCGCCGAGGTGCCGGAGGACGCGGGCCGGCGGTCGGCCCCGCCCGCCAAGAACTGATCGAGCCCGGCGCGTCCGCCTACGCCACGAAGGGCGGGATCGGCGGGATGTCCACCTGGCGCGCCTTGACGTCGCGCACACCCTCCACGCTCCGGGCCACGTCCATCGCCTCGTCCATCGCCGCGGTGCCCTCGAGGGTGACGACGCCGCTCCGGGCCTCCACCGTGATGCGGTACTTGCGCGTCTCCGGGTGGGTGGCGAGCGCGACCTGGACCCGCGAGGCGAGAGAACGATCGGCCACGAGCTGCGCGCTCGCGGATGTGGCGGTCAGCTCGGGCTGCCCGACCACGCCGGCGAGCAGGCCGACCGAGGCGCCGATCGAGAGCTTCTCGGTGTTGATCACCAGGTCGTAGAGCGACGGGTCGGTGATGCTGACCTCGTAGAGGTAGCGCATTCGCCCGGACTTCTCGCCGTCGTCGCGGCGCACCAGCTCGGTGACGGTGCGCGGGTTGGTCTGCTCCCCCATCGGGCCCGCGAGCTTCTTGGTCAGCCGCTTGACCCGCACGTCGAAGGGCGCCATCACCCGCACGCGCAGCACGTGGGGAATGCCGCGCAGCAGCCACTGCCCGCCGCGGCCCATCAGCACCACGTTGTCCTGCTCGGCGAAGTCGTAGAGCGCGGTCTGGATGACCGTGATGTAGCGCCGCGTCTCCGCGTCGAAGCGCTCGAAGAGCGAGGGCTTCGACTCGTCGAGGTGCGAGAGCTTCTCCTCCAGCAGGCCGTAGCGGGTGGCCGCGTTGGAGATGAGCTCGTGGTCCACGTAGCGGCTGCCCAGACGCTCGGCCAGCAGCTGGCCGATCTCCGGACCGCCGGCGCCGATCTCGTGGGAGATGGTGACGATGGCCATGGCGTGTTACTCCTTCCGGTACTTGGCCTTCAAGGCGGAGGGGGCGATGGCGATGCGCTTGCCCCCGACATCGTCGAGCACGTAGATCTCGTCCGCGAGGCTGCCGCTGGCGAAGACCTCGAAGACCTCGAGGGCCTCCTCGAGCGTGCTGCCCGCGGGCCGGCCCTCCATCATCCGCTCCACGTCCTCTCGCTTGAGCCGCACGGATCGAGACTCCCTCCTCGCGGAAGCTGGGCCTCCTTGAGTATCAGGAAACCCCCGACAAGACAAGGGGTCCCGCCCCGCAATCGCCCGCAATCGATGGTGGCCGGGCGGCCCCCTGGCCCTATCCCGGCCCGGATGGCAGGATAGGAGACGTGACGCACCGCCGCGTTCTCCCGGCCGCTGCGCTGTCGCTTCTGGCCCTGCTGGCCGGCTGCTCCACCGCGGTCGTGACGACCCGGCCTCCGGCCGAGCCGCCCGCCGCAGGCGCCGAGGAAGTCGGCTACGCCTCCTGGTACGGATCGCAGCACCAGGGCAAGCGCACCGCCAGCGGCGAGATCTACGACATGAATCAGCTCACCGCGGCCCACCGCACCCTGGCCTTCGGCACGCGCGTGCTCGTGACCAACCGCGACACGAGCCAGTCTGCCGAGGTGCGGGTCAACGATCGGGGGCCCTTCGTGAAGGGTCGGATCCTCGACGTCTCGTACGCGGCGGCCCGCCAGCTGGGCGCGGTCGGCGCCGGGATCTTCCCGATCCGCCTCCGGGTGATCGCCTTGCCCAACACCGGATGGGAGGCGCCCGGGTCCGACGGCGCCTTCACGGTCCAGGTGGGCTCGTTCACGAGCCGGGAGCGCGCGGAAGCGCTGCGCGACGCGGTGGGTGCCGAGGCGACCATCGCCGAGTCCAGCGTCGCGGGCACCACCGTCTACCGCGTCCGTATCGGCTCCTTCCCCGACCGCGCCCAGGCCGCCCCCACCGTCCGCACCCTCACCGCCCGCGGCTTCACCCCCCTAGTCCTCTCCCGCTAGCCCCACCCACCGCTGAACCGCCACTGAACAACCCCGAGACCCTCCGTCTCGGGACTGGACGAGACCGACGTGGGGCGGCGGGGAGCGGGGGGCGGGCCCGCGCCGGGACCGTGTCTTCTGCGGGAAAGCGGAGCGGCACCCTGCCATCTCGTAGCTCGTCAGAGACGGCCACGCGGGCCGCGACTCAGCGTGTCCCCGCGCGGGCCCGCCCCGCTCCCCCGCCGCCCCGCGCCCGCCCGAGAACCTACCGCCGAGACGGGGGGCTGATGATGCGGTGGACCTCGATCGCCTCGGTGAGGTTCTTCAGCCGCTCGCGCCCCACCCGCTCGAGCCGGTAGCGCCCGCCGAGCCGCCGCACCGTCTCCGGGCCGGCGAGGATCTCGCCGTCGCCCGCGGAGGCGGCGAGCCGCGCGGCCAGCGTGGTCACGATGCCGCTCGCGGTGAACGTCCAGCGGGTGCCGCGCCGGCCCTCGAAGCGGGTGGAGCCCACCAGGGCCAGCCCGGAGTTGATCCCGATGTGGATGGCGAGCGGAT